>DASQNW010000246.1:0-7412 GCA_035644775.1 Chitinophagaceae bacterium
AACCAATACCATTGCAGGCTTTGCATTCGAAACGGGTTCTCCGGCAATCAGTTCAACCTTATTTCCGGCGAAGGGAAAAGTAAGCTTATTGCCTTTAAAGAAAACGTCCTTTCCTACTTTATAGGTGGTCACCATTTGAAATTCATCATTATTGTACTGCGGCTTGTAGTGCAAATAGGGCTTAATCAATTCTGCCATTACAAAGTTGCCATGCTCGTTCAAATGAACTTCATCTGACAACAATTTTGAAGGTTCGTATTTATTATCATCCAAATATTTCTTCCAACCCTTTCGAACGTTTATAACTTCGCACTTGTATTTCCTGGCCAGTTCCGGCAACAAAGTGTAAGAAACGCGGTCGCTCCGGTCATCGGCCTTATTATAATGATCCGTTTGTATAGCAATTTCTGCAGCTGTTCTGCTTCGAATTATCTTTAGAATAGACTCGTAATTTTCAAGGTCCCCGTAAACATGAAACAAAACCAGATCGGGGTAAAAAGAGCTTACATCCATTTCGGTTGTTTTAACCAACAGAGAGGAAGAAAAACCACCAATCGCTTTGTTTTCCATGATAAGGTTGGCGTTAGGGAAACGTGCGGTTAAATCTCTCTTTACCTCATGCCACCAATCCTGCTCACTGATTGATTGTCCATACACTAATATCTTTACTGTGTTTCTTTTTTGCGGCGTGCTTGAAGCAAGGAGATGCATCGTTCTTTGAATGTATCTGCCGGTATTTGCCGTGTCGGCACTGAGTGGTAAAGGATATTTCTGCGCCGAAGCCACTGAGGTTAAAAGGAGCAAAAGCAGGAACAATAGTTTACTATTCACAATAAATTTTTTTTATGCAGCTGACGAAGATAAACGTTCCCGTGTTCTCCCTGTTCCTTTTAGAGCCCTTAGGCAGCGGTACACGGGTCAGACTACAAAGAGCTGGCTCGTAGAAAGATGACGCCAATAGAGTGGAGGAAGGTGATGCTGCTAAATTGCCGCCGTGGTTCGTATGGGCAAGAACGAAAGATGAAAGCGGCATTAATAGTATAACAATTCAAAGTTAATGAAGAAGCTTGAGCGACATGGTTAGATACATGAAAAGAAGCTTAGGGGAAGAGAATGTTTCGTGTGGACACGAAGTAGGGCGGGGGAGGGCGAGCCACAATGCACTGCTTCACCTTAGGTATTAACAACAAAGAAAAGAGAGGTGGAGTTAACCCGATTGTAGCTTAAGAACTCTTGCAGTGGAAACCCTTGCACCAACAGAAAAGTTGTAGTTACCGTATAACGTTAACGCATTGCTGTCAGGTGTGGCATTGGCAGCAGCGCCGTTGAGTAAAGGTAAACAGATGCCGTGTTAATAGTCCGACCAATAGTGGCAGTTCAGCCATACTTGCAGCAATGCACTGTTGTATGCCGTTGGTGTTAGTAAGCGGCTTCTATTTTCTTTCGAACTTTCTGTTTAATGTCATTGCTTGCAAACGAGTGGTCAATTGCTTCAAGATTGCACTTTTTGAAGTGTGCTTTATCCCAGTGAAAAATTCGCTCCATAAGTTTATACTCATCGGAAAGGGTCACGTTAGAAATGGTTCTAGTGTCGGTGTTAATGCTCATGGACACACCCGCTTTGTATATCTTATCGGCAGTATGGTGTTCTATTTTATCAAAAACGTTCGTCTGCACATTACTTGTCGGGCAAACCTCTAAATGTATATTGTTTGTTTTGAGAAAAGAAAGTAGGGATGAGTCCTCTGCACTGCGAACGCCATGTCCAATACGTAAGGGATGAAAGTGTTTCAAGGTCTCCCACACACTTTCTGCACCTTTGGCTTCTCCGGCATGTGCTGTGCAGCTTATACCGTTCGCACCGGCAAATTGAAATGCTTTGATATGATTGGTAATGGGAAATCCGGCTTCATCCGCTGCAATGTCAAAGCCGATGACCTGCGTCCCTTGGAATTTCTTTACAAGTTCTACTGTTTCCATACTTTGCGCTTCTGTGTAATGCCTCAATGTGCAAAGAATAATTCCTGCATCAACACCGTAAGTTTTTATTCCTTCTTCGGTTGCAGCGTTTACTGTTTCCACAACTTCGGTCGGTGTCAAACCCTGCACCGTATGTTGCAAAGGTGCAAACCGAATTTCGGCGTACACTACGTTGTCTGCTTTCAGTTGCCTAAAAAGGTCTAAGGTAACAAACCTTAACTGCTCTTTCGTTTGCATGAGTTCAAAGCCCTTGATAGCTCTTTTGATGTAGTCTGCTAAATCCGTGCATTTCGGAGGAGCAATGAAAGATTGTTGGTATTCTTCCAAGGTCACGGTCGGCTTCAGTTGCTTTACAACGTCGTAGCTAAGCGAACAGTCCAAATGCAAATGAAGTTCAACTTTAGGTTCGTCTTTATAATTCATGGTCGTTTTACAAGCTATCAAAACTGTTGAGAGTGTTAAAATGAGTATTGATGGAAGCAGTTTCATTTTTTTCAATGATCAGGCTGTCAAATGGCAGACAACGGCGTTGACTTGGCGCGGTGGCGGAAATTTAGCACTGCTATTGATTTGTTTTACTATTGTTCAATTTAGCACAAATGTTCAATAGCAATATGTTACCCGCCATTACGCCACACCCTTGTTAGCAGCATGAGGTTTTTAGTTTGTCGTTCCTTTATGGGTCCAAAGCCAAGCATCCCCAATTTCCTCGTCTTGGACAATTTCAGTACAAACAAAATTATTATTCTCTAAAATTCTGGTCGAAGCATTGTGTTCGGGTGCCGTCTTCGCAGTAATTGTCAAGTCTGGGTCTGCCTGATAAGCAATAGTAACAAGTTCTTTGCAAGCGAAAGAAGCAATGCCTTGTCCTTCAAATTCTTTAAACGTCCAATAAGCAATCTCAACTTTTCCGTCCTTTGGTTGTACAACGAAACCGCAAGAGCCAACAATTTCATCCTGTCTAACCACAAAGTATCCAATCCAAGGGATGTTGAAACCTATTTTTGGATAAAAGCCGTCATACATATCCAAAAGTTGCTGACAAGCTGGCGAAGCATAAATTTCATTCGTCTTGTCTTCGTTTAGTGTTATCGGTCTTAAATTCATTTTGTTGTCTCTCTTAGTTTCTTCAATGGTCATATCAGATAGTTTATGTGGTTGCTTGTTACACCCTTTTGGCAACTTGTCATTTCCACAAAAGTGATGACAAAAAAAGCACCAGTGCCGTTAGACTTAATACACTTCTAACAGCATGTAACTTACCCCAGCGGGTCAAAAGAGCATGAGCATATGTTGAACTTTTGTCCAATGAAGGGTCTAATAACTGTTTGTTAGTCGGCAGAATAGCAAAAGCTGTGAAAGGAATGACAAAGAAAATGAGAAGTCCCCCAACAAGCCAGTAGATATTTGCCTCACTTAACCAAACGAACAATGCACAAAAAAATGAAGTCAATGCCAGGAGAACCTGCATAACAGTTGCTCTTCTGTAACTTGGGACAAACTCGGTGGCGGCTACAGCAGTGCCACAACTCATCCGGGCCGGATGTTCTACAAAATTGATGTAGATGGAGGCACCTGTAAATAAACCAGCAGAGAGTGTAGCAATCAATTCAAGAAACGTGTTCATAACAAAAGTTTTTGGTGACAGAATTATGCCTCTAAGTTCACCCACAGAAATAGGCATTTGATAACCCATTTGTTGGAATGTATGACCAATTCTTAATGTGTATTACAAAGCTCGTCTCTGGCGGAACTCTGCCGGTGTTGTACCGGTTACCTTTTTAAAAAAACGAACAAAATGGGTTGGTTCGCTGAAACGAAGGTCATAGGCTATTTCAGAAACCGTAAGTGAGGTATAAACGAGCAGGTTTTTGCTTTCTGTTAGGATGCGTTCATCCAAAAAACTTTTCGTGCTCCGGCCGCTTACTGTTTTCACTGCGATACTTAAGTAATTTGGTGTTACGTTTAGAATTGTAGCGTATTCTTCAACAGAGCGGTAGTCAGTAAAAAAGCGGTTTACCAATTGCAAATACCTATAGTAAATATCTTGCTGTTTGGAGCGAGGTGATTGTTCTTTTTTGAATTGCTCGAACAGGGTTTTGCATTTAAATAAGAAGGCAAGTGTCAAACCCTGCAATTGTTGCTGTTGGTATAGGCTATGCTTTTCAAATGTTTTCCTTAGTTGTTTCAAATCCTTGTAAAGCTCTTGGCTGTCCTCGTCCGGTAACCGCACGTAGTTCGCCTCAGTAATATCAAAAAAAGGAAAGTCTTCTTCTATAGCACCGCGATAAAAATCAAAAAAGGGCTTTTTAAAATAAAGAAGAAACCCGTCTGTAATCTCACCTACTTCCCAGGTAATCACCTGTCCCGGGGCCACAAAAAAGAGAAGGTTGTTCAATAAATGGACTGGTTGAGATTGTAAGGTGAAAGAAGTTCCAGTCATATCATGATTTAGACCAACTTGATAAAACTCCTGCCGATAAGGGGGCATTGATTTTATAAATCCTTTCGGTAAAACTTTGGAATTGAATACATGAAATAAAGGATTACTGGTCTTTTCATGATAGCCCGTCTGATGGTGTAGTTCATTTATCTCTTTGAAAGTTCTAAAGTTGGACAACTTAGGATTTTTCATAAAGAAAAATACTTGACATAATAAAAGTGCAAAATAAATCTACATATTTCTCTTCTAATAAACGCCTGTAGTTGTGCAACTGCCCCCAATGTTGTACGCCGCCCTGCTCCCTGCCTATCGAAAAGTGAAACATGGTCAATCAATTTAACTGTCAAGCCGAAACTGTTGGCAAAGCTTATAACATTTATTCCTGTTCAAACCTTCCAGATGTACGCAGAGCTTCGGGGATTTGCTCATCAAGAGACTTACGATACTGAATACAACCTTTCATGAATTCTGACCATTCAGGAACAGAAATTTTTGGATTTACTTTTTCAGGAAGCAGTGACCAAAGTTTCGGATGATGCCAACATAAATTATGACCTGTGCTGTCTCGGTGTTCACGTATACCCATTCTTAATTTTTTTATTTCTTCTATAAGCTGGTCCTTGCTCATGGATTGTAGTTCTTCGTCCATTAGTATAAGTATTAAACATTGAAAATTAAGCTATGTTTAAAAAGACAACAGCAAATAACTACTAATGCTGCTTTCTTTTCTGATTCTTCCCAATGAGCAGTTTGCAGGTTCTGTTTCGTTTTAGTTTTTTATCAGTTTTTTTATTGGTTCATTGATTTCGTCACCCAGCTGCTAATTTGTTCAGTAACGTGTGGAAGAAGTTAGGTGCAATGCGGGATGCTCCTTTTAGGACCTTTGCCTGCCCTACAATTTTTTCGTGATGATTATTTTTTATGGCCTTCAGTGTTTCTTCCGCCACTACAGATGAAGAAACTCCACGTTCAGACTGTTTTCGAGCTTTTGCTTCCCTATGAAGTTCCGTTTTTACGATTGGCGGAGCAATCTCAAATACATGAATATTCGATTTATTCAATTGAGACCGCAAAGAGACGGTAAATGTGTGCAAAGCCGCTTTGGTTGCACAGTATACGGGTACAATCTTTAAAGGAATGAATGCTAAACCTGAAGTTACATTCACAATGGCACATTCTTTTTTCTGCTTCAGGAAGTGAGGAATGAACAATGCTGATAAATGAACGCAGGCAGTAAAGTTTATTTCAATTTCACTTTCATCATCGTTTAAATTAGATGCACCTGTGGTGAAATCTATTTCTTTCTGAATGCCTGCATTGTTAATGAGCATATTAATGTTGGGAAATTCGGATGTTGCCCATTGGTATAGTGCTTCCCGCTCAGATTTATTTCCTATATCGCAGACACGAATATGAAGATTTGGGTTTTTTTGTTTTGCTTCCAGCAATTTGCTTTCACGGCGGGCACAAATAAGCACCTGGTTGCCTTCCCTGATAAAAGTTTCAGCTATAGCCAATCCAATACCAGTACTGCCGCCAGTTATGAGAATTGTATTGTTAGTTGTTTGCATTATTAAAACTCTATTGCTTTGGTCTATATTGATTAGCCCTTATATTTTCCGCGGCAAGACTAACAGTTTCCTGTAAACGCTTATCTCTTGTTGCGGCTGTTTTGGCATTAAGTATCCATTCGAGAATGCCTTTTTTCACCGAAGGTGGAAATGCTTTAAAATGCACTTCAGCTTCTTCATTGGCTGCAAGCATACTCCTTAAATCATCAGGTATTACAAGGTTTTCTATGTCGTCCAGCACTTCCCATTTGCCATTTGATTTTGCCTGTTCTATAGCTGCCATTCCTGAAGGTGTCATTAAGCCTTGGTCTATCAATGTTCTTACTCTATCCTTGTTTATTTTGCTCCAATTACTGGATGGTTTTCGTTTAGCAAAGAACTGATAAAAGCTCTCCTCATCCCTTTTATTTGCCTTACTATCAATCCATCCGAAACAGAGTGCTTCTTCTACTGCTTCTGCATAACTGGTGCTTTGTTTAGCAGCTCCTTTTTTATAGATGATTAACCATACTGACTTTTCTTTCTCATGATGTTTAATTAGCCATGCTCGCCATGACTTCCTATCCTTTGCGCAAAAAGTTTTTACACCATCTTTAATTTCCATGAGCATTAGCTTAGGTCACCAATCGTTTGTTGTGTTTCTTTAAATGTTTACCATTAGCATAGTTAAACATCCATTTGTCTCCAAGTAGCAAAGGGGAACCATAACTAAAATTGTGATGCTTAAAACTCCCAACATTCTACTATTGTATAAAAATGCTTCAACAGCTTTATTTGAACCTATCGTTCCACCTAAAATAAATCCGGTGGTAACTGGCAATAGGATAGACAAATAAGCTGACTTTTTGTTGAACTGCCCACCACCGTTGGAAGCTGTTGTAGTGCCGTATTAGTTCTTGCTTCAATGAGTGGGATGGTGAAATAATAGACGGTGTTTTTTTCAACTTCCAACTATCAAGCATGATAAGAGTATTAAAGATAACCAGCACACTTAATGCGACATCCACCTGCGAAATGTCAATTAAAAAGAAAAGAACTATATAAGCAATTGTAATCGAAGAGCCCAGACAATACCTATCAGCAAATTGTTTTTTGGTTTTTTAAAGGGCAAAAGACAATCCAGATAGATGCCTTTCCAACTTTCTTACTTTTTCTTCGATCATAAAGTAGGTAGTGCTTCTACAAATCGCAGCAGTTTCAAATAATTTGGTCTGTCAGCCCCTGTATTGAGGCTATGTCTCGCCCTGAAATAGGTTGACCATTTTGTGGTTAAGAATTTCGTTTAAAATGTACCGGAACATTAATAAGTTCTCGCGGGCATTTGGGGGTCGTTAGCTCAATTCTTGCACTAATGCCGGCAAGAAGTACAAATGCCCAATTTACAACTCTCAGCCTCACTATTGCCAATACTATGTTTT
>DASQNW010000247.1:0-10545 GCA_035644775.1 Chitinophagaceae bacterium
CACCGAAAGATCACTGTCACTACCCATGATGATTCCTACAAGTGGAGTAGCCGTATTGTCTGATGTTTGTAGTTCCATCAAAAGAGGTTGACTTGTTCTTGAGTTATTAGATGATACAAAGAGCTGTATGTGATTATAGATTTCTCAGACAGCTTCATGGCAATTAAAGATAATCACTAACTATCGTACCAGATCACCTCTCAATCTCAATAGTTCGATTTCAGCGATCTTAGTATTAAATCGTGCTTGTATTAACCTCGTCACAGCGTCTGCAAGACTTTGTTGCGCTTCACGCATTTCTATAAAAGTAGATACTCCCAACCGGTAGCGTTCTCTCGCGATCATGATGTTCTCTCTCACAAGTATTATATTCTCTTCTTCAAGTGCTAATGCTCTTTTGAAAAGATCATAGTCGCGGTAGGCATTCGTGATGCTTGTGTTGATCAGTGCCAGACTTCGTTTATAGACCAACTCCTGAAATTCCAGGTTCAGTTCTGCTGCTTTAATCAACCGGCGGCTGTTAAAGCCATTGAAAATTGGAACGGTGGCAGTAAAGCCGTAATTCAATCCACGGTTCTGGTTAAACAAGGGTTGAAAAGGATTGATCACAGTTTTGTTATCTGTTCTGTTGAAGTTGTATGCCGAATTGAATTCCACGGTAGGAAATCGTTCAGCTTTTCTTTCCCGAACGCCTAGAGCAGCCAGGTCAATGTTCTTCTTCGCCAACTGTAAATCGGGATTGCTTAGCGCAGCAGGACCGCGAATGGAGTCTAATACCAGGGTAGGGTTGAAGGTGATGGTAGTGTCGGCTACAATAAAATCATTTTCAACCGGTACCACTAATAGCTGATTTAGTTGCTCCTTAAGTTTGTTGATGGTTGTTTGTTGCGCCAGGTGGGCCGATCGTTGTGCATTGAGATCGATCTGCGCCTGCAGCACATCTGGTTTCACACCCGTACCAATGTCAAGTTTGTATTGAGCAAGCTTTAGCCGCTCTTCACTCAGCTCCATTTGTTCTTCTATTGCACGAAGCTGTTGCTGCTGTCGAACTATGTCATAGTAGAAACGCATTACATCAGCAACTGTGGTGATCACCTGTGCTTTAATTTGCAGTTCGCCGAGCTCCACCAGCTGTCCTAAACGTTGCCTGGCGATGAACATTCTAAAGCCATCAAACAGGGTCCAATTCAGGTTCAGCGATGCATTTGCATTATTGGAACGTATATCGTCACGTTCGCGCTTGGTGCCATCGGCTAATACCTGCCTCTGGTTATTGTTGTTGAAATTTATCCCACCATTTGCATTTAGCCTCGGCAAAAAAGCGTAGTTCGCATATGCATTTTCCAACGCTGCAAGCACCGAATCGTTCCGGGACAACTGAATGTCGTAGTTGTTTTGAAGAGCGGTGGCAACGGCTTCATTCAAACGCAGTGTTCCCGGTTGAGCCATTGCCTCACACGCAAAGAAAAAAAACAATCCAAAGAAATAATACTTCATCTTAATGTACCAGTTGTGCAGCCTTTACCTGGTGTTCTTTTTCTGCCAGCACATCAAGCTCACTGCGTTTTTTCTCTGTTGACAAATATGAATACATGGCTGGTATCACAAACAAGGTCAGCACCAGCGAGAATATAATACCTCCAACTATTACAATGCCAAGAGGAATTCGGCTTGTGGCAGCAGCGCCCAACGAAAGCGCAATGGGCAATGCACCTAAAGCCATGGTCAGGCTGGTCATAAGAATGGGACGCAAGCGCTGACTGGCCGCATAAACGACAGCGTCGACCTTTTTCATCCCCTTCAAGCGATTCTGATTAGCAAATTCAACAATCAATATTCCAT
Organism: Chitinophagaceae bacterium; assembly: GCA_035644775.1. Taxonomy (GTDB): domain Bacteria; phylum Bacteroidota; class Bacteroidia; order Chitinophagales; family Chitinophagaceae; genus Flavisolibacter. The sequence goes on from DASQNW010000247.1 coordinate 1,843, forward strand.
TTTTTGTAACCAGACCTATAAGCATAATCATTCCTATCTGGGAAAATATATTCAGCGTATGACCAAAGATCCATAGCGACAATAATGCTCCAGCAATAGCCAGCGGAACCGTAACCATAATAATCAGCGGATCTATGAAACTTTCAAACTGCGCTGCAAGAATTAGAAATATTAAACCCAATGCCAGCAGAAACGCAAAACTTGTATTGCTGGAACTTTCGGCATAATCACGGCTCGTGCCGGTTAGCGAAGTAGCAAACGTCTCGTCAAGCAATTTATCAGCTACGCTCTGCATTGCCTTTATGCCGTCACCTACTGTTTTTCCATTTGCTAACCCGGAAGATATTGTTGCTGATTTGTAACGGTTAAAGTGGTAAATGGTGGAAGGAGTTGTTGCCTCTTCAAAGCTTACAAGATTGTCCAGGCTAATCATTTGGCCGGTTGCGTTGCGTACATACAAGCTCTTTAGATCCGTTGGGTCGTCTCTATCAGAACGTGCCACCTGTCCCATCACCTGGTATTGCTTTCCTTCCTTTGTAAAATACCCCAACCGGCGGTTGCTCAGGGCCAGCTGCAAGGTTTGTGATACGTCCTCCACACTCACGCCCAGTTCACTTGCTTTTAGTCGATCTACATTAATCCTTAACTCAGGTTTGTTGAACTTAAGATCCGCGTCAACACCTTGCAAAGCCGGGTTTTTACTGGCTTCTTCAATGAAGCGGGGAAGCACCTGTGTTAGTTTATCGAAATCGTTGTTTTGCAACACAAACTGCACGGGCTGGCCTCCGCGTCGGTTTACAGATATTGTTTGCTCTTCGATGGCAAATGCCCTTCCTTCATTATATCTGGGAAGATTGCGGTTCACCATTTCCACAATTTCTTTCTGCGACCGCTCTCTTTTACCAGGTTCGACAAGTGACACACGAACAAACCCAAAATTGGTAGCGGCACTCATAAAACCAGGTGCAGTGATAGAGAGTACCGTTTGCTTTTCGGGCACCGAATCGAGCATAAGGTTTGTGAGGCGATCAATGTATTTATCCATGGCATCATACGCAATGCCTTCGGGGCCGGTTACCTGCAGGCGAAACTGGCTTCTGTCCTCCATCGGCGCAAGTTCGGAAGGCATGTCTTTACCAATGAAATAGATTATGCCGCCGCAGACCAATATTATTATCAATGCCAACCAGCGGAATCGCATAAAGCGTGAGAGCGAGCTTTCATAGCTCGACTCCATCCAGCGAAAGAAGGGTTCTGTTTTGCGATAAAACCATGAGTGTTTGTGGATGTCTTTTTTTGTCATTTTTACATTCAACACCGGTGTAAGCGTAAGGGACACAAAAGCAGATATGAGAACTGCGCCGGCTACAACAATGCCGAATTCACGAAACAGTCGCCCAACAAAGCCCTGAAGAAAGACAATTGGTAAAAACACCACCGCCAAAGTGATGGACGTAGCAATAACAGCGAAATAAATTTCTTTCGAACCCTCCTTCGCTGCTGTCCATTTGTCCATACCTTGTTCCATCCGCTTGTAGATGTTTTCTGTGACTACTATTCCATCATCAACCACCAGTCCCGTAGCCAACACGATAGCAAGCAGGGTAAGTACATTGATAGTGAAGCCACAGAGATACATAATGAAGAAAGCGCCAATTAATGAAACAGGGATATCAATCAACGGACGCAATGCAATCAGCCAATCACGGAAAAACAAGTAGATAATTAATACTACCAACACAAAGGCAATGAGCAAAGTTTCTTCTACCTCTGAAATCGACTTTTTGATAAACCGTGTTTGATCAAGTGCAATATTCAAGCTGATATCTGCAGGCATTTCTTTCTTGATCTGTTCAAATCTTTTGTAAAACTCATTCGATATGGATACATAATTTGAACCTGGTTGTGGAATGATTGCCAGTGCGATCATAGGAATACCGCTTTCTCTTAAAGATGATTCCTCGTTCTCAGGACCAAGCACCGCCTCTGCTACATCCCGAAGACGAACGTTTGTTCCACCAACATTCTTGATGATGATGCTGTTGAACTCTTCTTCGGTATTTAATCGCCCAAATGTTCTCACGGTTAGTTCTGTAGCATCCCCAGAGATTTTACCCGACGGCAGCTCCACGTTTTCTCTTCTCAGGGCATTCTGAACATCACTTGTTGTAACTGAATATGCTGTCAGTCGCTCAGGCTTGAACCAGATGCGCATAGCGTATCGCTTCTCACCCCAGATCTGAATGGCACTTACTCCTGCGATAGTTTGCACCCGCTCTACGAGCACATTGTTTGCCCATTCGGTCACCTGCAGTTGGTTTCGTGTGTTGCTCTGAACTGTCATTGAAATGATAGGATCCGAGCTGGCGTCTGCCTTCGCCACCACTGGCGGCGATTCAAGATCAGCAGGCAAAGAGCGGGCAGCTTGTGAAACCTTGTCACGAACATCGTTGGCAGCAGCTTCAAGGTCAATTCCTAATTCAAATTCGACGTTAATATTACTGGCACCTGCGTTGCTGGAAGAGGTTATATTTTTTATACCGGCAATACCGTTTATTGCTTTTTCTAAAGGCTCTGTAATCTGCGTTTCAATAATGTCCGGGTTCGCACCACCATAGTTCGTCCGCACATTTATGTTGGGGGGATCTATGGCGGGATAGTCGCGAACGCCTAAAAATTTAAAACCAATAACACCAAACACAACAATGATGATATTCAACACAATGGCCATCACAGGCCGCCTCAAACTCAGTTCAGAAATGTTCATGAAGTTATTGCTGGTTTATTATCTTATTTAATTGCACTGGTGCATCGGGTTTTATGCTCAACAAACCTGTAATGACGATTGTATCTCCTGCGTTTAGTCCCTCAATCACCTGTACTTGCGATGAATCGCGAACCGAAGTGGTAACGTCAACAAACTTTGCCGTTCCTCCATTGTAAAGAACCACTTTCTTACCTCTTGCTTGTGGAATGATGGCTTGTGTGGGAATCATCAATGCGTTTGCATTCGGCTCAAAGGCGAGTTTCACTTTGGCGAAAGCACCAGGTACAAGCCCTCCGTGATCACCCTTTACTTTAGCCCGGATGGTTAGCGAGCGGGTAGTTTGTTCTATTCCCGATTCCGTCGCCGCAACGACAGCAGTATAATTGCGGTTATTGCCTTCGGTAGTAAAGTTTACATAATGTCCGTTTTTTATCAGCGGGATGTATTTTTCCGGCACCGTGAAATCGATGCGTAGATTACTGGTTTTGTGAATGGATGCAATAATGCTCTGAGGTGTTACGTAAGCTCCTGTACTAACATTTCTCAAACCCAACTTACCTGAAAAAGGTGCTCTTATCTCTGTTCGTGCAATTTCCGTATTAATGATCTCCAGGTCGGCTCTTATGTTGTTAACCTGCAAAGCTGTTACATCATAATCCTGTTTACTAATGCCGCCAATTTTTTGTAGTTGATTGTACCTGGATTCTGTTTGACGTGCTATTTGCAATTGCACCTGAAGCTTTCTTCTTTGTGCTTGCAAATCGGCATCATAAAGCTTCGCCAGTAGCGCTCCTTTATTAACGTGTGCGCCTTCCCGCACATAAAGCCTTGTGATTCGACCTGAAACTTCCGGATGAATTTCGGTGGATTCGTCGGCAACTATGCTACCAGGCACCTCAAGAGATTCACTGATGGTTTTTGTCTGCACTAAAAAACCATCGACACGTGGCGTAGGTCGCTTCGGTGGAGCCGATTGTGCTGCAATCATTTCCTTCTTGCGTTTGCTGCTACAAGAAAGTATAAGAAGACATAAACTGCAGGTAAGTAGAATTAGAAAAAAATAAGATGCAAGTTTCACGGTTCCATGTGGTGTTAAGCACCAAAATTAGAGACTAATCAACTCAAAATCTCCGTGAGCAGCACAAATGCTCAAAGCATTAACCTTATTTAACTTCCCTGGCCGCTCACCACGCTTAGGGTTTGTTTAATTTTATTTGCCTTGTGTAAAAGGTCTTGTTTTTCTTTACTAAGCACTGTTACGTGCCCCATCTTTCGGCCGGGTTTAGTAATCCGTTTGCCATAGAGATGAACAAAAGCATTGTCAATTGTCAGCACTTCTTCCAAGCCTTTGTACGCAGCATTTCCCGAATGTTGATCACCACCAACAAGGTTTACCATCACTGACGGCAAAATGCAGGCTGTATTACCAAGTGGATATCCTAAGATGATGCGCCACACCATATCGAACTGTGAGGAATAGTGGGCTTCTATTGTATGGTGACCACTATTGTGTACCCGCGGGGCAGTTTCGTTGACAAACACATCATCTTTTCCATCAACAAACAATTCAACGGCAAATAACCCTGGCGAATGAAAGTTTCGGACAACAGATAAAGCTATTGCCTCCACTTTCCACATTATCTCCTTCGTTATATCTGCCGGGCACAATTGATAATCGAGAAGATTCAGGTCTTTATTGAAAACCATCTCAACTGCGGGGTATAGAGCTGTCTTGCCTTGCTGATCTACTGCAACAATTTGCGCTATTTCTTTTTTAATTGTAAGCTTCCTCTCCAGCACACTAGGTTCGTTGAAGCCCAACTCAGCTGAAGCGGCGTCTTCGATTACCTTCACTCCCCGCCCGTCATATCCTCCGGTTGCAAGTTTTTGCACAGCCGGCAGTAAATGCCGGTGTTTTGAGAGCTCCGCAATCGAGTCAATTATTACGTATTCAGCCGTAGGTATCTGAAACTTTGAATAATACTGTTTTTGAAGCACCTTGTTCTTTATGATCCGTAACACTGCAGGTTTGGGATACACTTTCACTCCAGCCGCTTCCAGCTTCTCCAGTGCATCTATGTTTACGTTTTCTATCTCGATTGTGATGGCATCTAGTTCTTTCCCGAATTCATGAACCGCATCAAAATCTCTTATATCACCTTTCGTGAAATGCTTGGACAAATGGGCCGCAGGACAATCTTCATCATTTTCCAAAACATAGGTTTCAACAGGGTAATTGGCAGCGGCTTGTAACAACATTCTTCCCAATTGCCCGCCACCAAGAATTCCAACTTTTTGCATGCGGCGAAGATAATGGAGTTTGCAGTTTGTGGTTTACTGTTTGCTGTTGTGATATAGGTTTAAAAAACGCCGCGTAAAGAGTGTTATGTATCCACTCAAACACACACAAGATCTGGATGCGCTTATTGACGATATCGGCGATAGCTCTGTAGTGATGTTAGGTGAGGCATCTCATGGCACACATGAATATTACACCTGGCGAGCGACTATCACACAGCGCCTTATACTTGAAAAAGGCTTCAACTTCATTGCAGTTGAAGGCGATTGGCCCGATTGCTACAATATCAACAGGTATATCAAATCATATGATGAAACCCCTGGCTCAGCAAAGGAGGTGCTGATGAAGTTCGACCGGTGGCCTACCTGGATGTGGGCCAACTGGGAAATTGCCGCACTGGCTGACTGGCTGAAGCAATATAACAGCACACTAGAGGCAGACAAGAAAGTAGGGTTTTATGGACTGGACGTTTACAGCTTATGGGATTCCATGCGTGAAATAGTGAACTATCTTGAAAAAGAAGATCCCGCTGCGGCAGTGGTTGTTCGGCAAGCCATTCAATGCTTTCAGCCTTACGAGGAAAACGAAGAAGCGTATGCTCGAGTTTCCCTGACAAAACATTCCTGTCGCGACAAGGTGCTGAACCTACTTCGTGAGATCCGGAGTAGAGCACAGCACCTTAGTGGGGACCGGGAAGCAGGCTTTAGCACCGAACAAAACGCACTGATTGCAGTGAACGCAGAAAACTATTATCGAAGCATGATGAGCTTTGATAATGAAAGCTGGAATGTTCGCGACCGGCACATGATGGAAACCTTAGACAGGCTGCTTAAGTTTCATGGTTCTGGTGCCAAAGCAGTGGTTTGGGAACACAATACCCACATCGGCGATGCAAGGGCCACAGACATGGCACGAGCGGGAATGATAAACCTGGGGCAGCTTGCCCGAGAGCAATATGGTGGGAGCAGCGTTTACCTGGTTGGTTTTGGATCATATGAAGGAACAGTTATTGCCAGCCAGGGGTGGGGTAGCCTTATGCAGGTGATGAAAGTACCGCCAGCACGAGAGGGAAGCATTGAAGATTTGCTTCATAAAGAAGAGGCCGAAGACAGATACCTGCTGTTCAGTAAGGGCTCACTTGCAGAGAAGTTGAAGAATTCTATTCTGCACCGGGCTATTGGTGTGGTCTATAATCCAGCTGGTGATAGGTATGGCAATTACACGCCTTCCGTGATGCCGAAACGGTACGACGCTTTTGTATTTCTGGACAAAACCACCTCATTGCACCCCATGCATTTACGGCCGCATTACGAAAAGGTTCCGGAGACTTATCCGTTTGGCTTTTAGCTTGCATCGGCGACTTTGAAGTAAATTTGAAACTGCAAGCAGCTGGATGAAACCGAGTGTGTTAGTTCATATTAAATGAGTAATTAAACTCTTTACGCATGGCGCTGACGCTGCAAAAAGAAAATGTAGATACAAGGGCAGATTTCCTTCCGCTGGAGGGAACTGATTACGTAGAGTTTTATGTAGGTAATGCTAAGCAGGCTGCTCATTATTACATGAGTGCTTTCGGTTTTCAGGCGATCGCCTATGCAGGCCCTGAAACAGGTACTAAAGACCGCGTAAGTTACGTATTGCGGCAACACAAGCTCACCTTCATGCTTACCACTGCTTTGAGGCCAGGAAACGAAATTGCAGACCATATCTACAAACATGGTGATGGCGTTAGGGTGCTCGCTTTGAAAGTGAACGATGCCACCGATGCGTGGAAGCAGACCACCAGCCGGGGAGCAAGAAGCTATATGGAACCGCAGCAATTGAGTGATGAAAACGGAACCATCGGCTTAAGCGGCATTCATACCTATGGCGACACGGTTCATGTTTTCGTTGAGCGGAAAAACTATAGCGGCTCCTTTATGCCTGGGTTTAGAGACTGGACCCCCCAGCTCTTTCAGCCGTTGTCAACGGGCCTGTTGTATGTAGATCATTGCGTGGGTAATGTGGGTTGGAATTGCATGAACAAGTGGGTCAGCTTTTATGAGCAGGTAATGGGGTTCCGCAACATCCTTACGTTTGATGACAACGACATATCAACCGAGTATTCGGCATTAATGAGTAAGGTGATGAGCAATGGCAATGGTTATGTAAAGTTCCCCATCAACGAACCTGCCGAAGGAAAGAAAAAATCCCAGGTAGAAGAATACCTGGAATTCTATAACGGTGAAGGCGTTCAGCACGTGGCCTTAGCAACAAACGATATCGTTTACACCGTTAGTGAATTGAAAAAAAGAGGCGTAGAGTTTTTACAAGTACCAACCTCGTACTATGACGATCTTGAAGCAAGAGTAGGGAAGATAGATGAAGATATGGAGCCGCTGAAAGAACTTGGTATTCTTGTGGATAGGGATGATGAAGGCTACCTGCTGCAATTGTTTAGTAAACCCGTTCAGGATCGCCCCACATTGTTCTTTGAGATCATACAACGAAAAGGAGCAAAAAGCTTTGGTAAAGGCAACTTCAAAGCATTGTTTGAAGCGATAGAAAGAGAACAAGCTGCAAGGGGAAATTTGTAAGTCTTTTGTGATTATTTTGAAATTGATTTACGATCTTGCTGACCAATATTCTATCGACATGAAAAAACTTGTTGTAAGCTGTATCCTTTCCATAATTGCCCTAACCGTCTATTCTCAGAATGCAATAAGCTTTATCGATTTTCAGAAAACCCTTCCACGACCTGGCGAGGCTCTCAAGCGCAAAGAAGACACTCTGCAAAGGCAATTTGCCGCCAAAGGACTAGCATGGCCAGCTAATCATATTTACATCCGGTCTTTTAAATATGACAGTCAATTAGAGGTGTGGGTAAAGAGCGACCGGAAAGAGCAGTACCAACTATTCAAAACATACAAGGTTTGTGCATTAGCGGGAACGTTGGGTCCCAAGCGTATGCAAGGTGATTACCAGGTTCCGGAAGGTTTCTACTACATCAATGAATTTAATCCTCGCAGCAACTATCATTTGTCTCTCGGCTTGAATTATCCAAATCCATCCGACAAGGTTCTGAGCGATCTTTTCCATCCAGGTGGTGACATTTACATTCACGGCAGTTGTGTAACAGTTGGCTGCATTCCGGTCAATAACGAGCAGATTGAGGAGTTATATATTCTGGCAGCTCATGCCCGCAATCAGGGGCAGGATTTTATCCCCGTTCATATTTTCCCTATCAGGTACAACAATAAAAAAAGCGCTGCTTACCTGGCCGGTCTCACAAAAAACGATGCTCAACTAAAGCTATTCTCTGAAACATTGGAAAGCGTCTACGACCATTTTGAGCTAACGAAGCAGCTACCCGTTATCATGACCAATGCTCATGGTAATTATGTTTTTGCGGGATTGTCTAAAAAAGTACCTCCTCCACCCAAGCCAAAAAAAGTGGAGGTACCGAGGCGGGTAAGAAACATCACGAATATTGCCGATGTAGTGCATCAATGGCCACAATTTCCGGGGGGTGGCGAAAACTTTTTGAAGTACCTCGAGAAAATGGGGAAAGCGTTAGTTCCCTCTTTACCCGAAGGAATGAAAAAGGCATACATGATGGTGGAGTTTATCGTCGATACTGACGGTGTGCCCACCAATT
>DASQNW010000248.1:0-6172 GCA_035644775.1 Chitinophagaceae bacterium
GCAAAATAGCCAGAAAACTCCAGAATGATAATGCACCTGCGAGTAATCTGCCGGCTGATCAATCTATGTTTCCAACCAATCAGCTGTGTGTCTTCCAATGCTCACCCGGTGTTCAGCTAATAAGTTTTCTCATAGCTTTGCGCTCTTTAATTGTTTTATGGAAATAACGGCAAAGACTGCGGAGCAACTCCGTCTGACAGCTGAAGAGTTTGACTTGATTAAACAGAAATTAGGACGTACTCCGAATTTCACTGAACTCTGTGCATTTTCCGGTATGTGGAGCGAGCACTGCAGCTACAAGAACTCTATCAAGTGGCTAAAGACCTTGCCGAGAGAAGGAGGTAGAATGCTGGTGAAAGCAGGAGAGGAAAATGCCGGGTTAATGGATATTGGCAACCAGTATGGAGTTGTTTTCAAGATAGAATCACATAATCATCCTTCAGCCATAGAACCCTTCCAGGGTGCAGCCACGGGCGTAGGAGGAATTCATCGTGATATTTTTACAATGGGTGCCCGACCTATAGCGGCACTTAATTCGCTTCGCTTCGGGAACCTGAACGAGGAAAGAACACAGCATCTTATAGCCGGTGTAGTGCATGGTATCAGCCACTATGGCAACTGCTTCGGAGTGCCCACTGTTGGAGGTGAGATTTATTTCGAAGATTGCTATCACACTAACCCTTTGGTAAATGCCATGAGTGTGGGTATTGTAAGGGCAGGAAGGACCGTATCTGCCACAGCTTTGGGCAAGGGCAATCCTGTGATGTATGTTGGTAGCGCCACGGGTAAAGATGGAATTGGAGGTGCCTCTTTTGCCTCCGCCAATATAACCTCAGAAAGCGTTGAAGAACTGCCTGCTGTGCAGGTCGGTGATCCGTTCCAGGAAAAGAAACTTCTGGAAGCCTGCCTTGAGGTCATTGAAACGAATGCGGTAGTTGGGATGCAGGACATGGGCGCAGCGGGCATCATCTGCTCTACTGCAGAAATGAGTGCGAAAGGCGAGGTTGGCATGCGCATAGACCTCGATAAAGTACCAATGCGACAGCAAAATATGAGAGCATGGGAATTGTTGCTGAGCGAAAGCCAAGAACGCATGCTGCTGGTTGTTGAAAAGGGAAGAGAACACGAGGTGCAGCAGGTATTTGATAAATGGGATCTGGAGAGTGCTGTAATTGGCGAAGTAACAGAAGATGGGCTATTGCAATTTTTTATGTATGGCGAATTGGAAGCTGAGATTCCTGCACATGAATTGGTGCTGGGAGGTGGTGCACCGCAATACGATCGGAAGTTTGAACGTCCTGGTTATTTGAACGAGATTGAATCTTTTGATCCACATTCCATAGAAGTGCCAGATGACCTGAAGAGTGTAGCAGAAGAATTAGTAAAAGTACCTTCCATTGCTTCGAAACGGTGGGTTTATCACCAATACGATAGCATGGTGGGCACCGTCAACGGGTCTACTAATGCTCCCGCCGATGCAGCTGTGGTAGTGGTAAAGGAGACTGGCAAAGGCCTGGCAGTTACTGTTGACTGTAACAGTCGGTATGTTTTTTCTGATCCTTACAAAGGAGCTATGATAGCAGTAGCCGAAGCAGCACGCAACATAGTTTGCAGCGGCGGCGAGCCTTTAGGTGTAACCAACTGCCTTAACTTCGGCAACCCTTATGATCCGGAGGTTTACTATCAGTTTGTGCATGCTGTAAAAGGTATGGGTGAAGCCTGCCGCAAATTTGACACGCCAGTTACCGGCGGCAATGTTAGTTTCTATAATCAGAATCCTGAAGGCCCTGTTTATCCCACTCCTACAATAGGGATGGTGGGTTTAATTGATGATCTGGAGAAGACCACGGGAATTAGCTTTATCAAAGAAGGGGATGCTATTTTCCTTGTGGGAAATACAAGCGATGATATCAATTGTTCTGAATACTTGCATCGGGTGCATAACGTCAAGTATTCACCTGCCCCCCTGTTTGAATTAGATCAAGAGTATGAACTTCAACAGATAATAAAACTGCTCATCCAGGGACAACTTATTAATTCTGCTCATGACATAAGTGAAGGTGGGCTATTTGTTTGTTTGTTAGAGTCCGGCTTTTTCAACGAGTTGGGGTTCTCCATTTCGCTGGAGCAGAATCTACGGAAAGATGGGCTTTTATTTGGTGAGGCACAGAGTAGGATAGTTGTAGCGGTAGCTCCGGAAAAGATTGCTGCTGTTAGAGAATTGATAGGCAGCTTTCCAGCTCGCCAGCTGGGTGTAGTCACGAGTGGTGAGATCATAGTAGATGGTACCAGTTGGGGAAATATTGGTGAGTGGAAAAGCCTGTATGATACAGCTATAGAAAAACATCTGGTGAAGGAAGAGTCCGCAGGAGCTCTAACTCTGATCTGATCGCATGCCTTTAATTGTACTTCTGCCTTTTTAAAGAAAAACAGTCATTGGATCTATATGCAACATAAAATTGCCGTTATAGGCGGAGGTAACCTGGGTACTGCAATCGTTGAAGGTCTGTTGAAAAGCGGTTTTGCCGGTGCTGCAGATATTATTGTTACCAGGAGAAATCTCTCAGCTTTGACGCTTCTAAAAAACAGAGGTGTTACTCTCACCACCAACAACGCGGAAGCAGTTTCTAAAGCTAAAATCATCATACTCGCTGTTAAGCCATTCCAGGTTAAAGATGTATTGGAAAGCATTTTAGAACAGCTATCCTCGAACCACATTATAATCTCAGTGCTTACAGGCATTTTCATCCAGGATATTCAGCAGATTCTCAAGAAAGCCTTGCCGGTGTTTCGTGCGATGCCTAATACTGCCATAGCCATTCAGCAAAGCATGACTTGCGTGAGCTGTGCCAACGCTAACGATTCAGAAATTCAACTGGTGGTTGAGCTGTTTTCCACAGTAGGGAAAGTAGTGGTGATAGAGGAAAAGCTGATGGATGCCGCCACTGTGCTTGGTGCCTGTGGCACTGCTTATGCCATGCGATACATAAGAGCAAATATTCAGGGGGGAATTGAAATAGGTTTTGATGCGACTACCGCCAGCCTCATTGCGGCTCAAACAGTTAAGGGAGCAGCTGATTTGTTACTACAGCGAGGGGCACATCCAGAACAGGAAATCGATAAGGTTACCACTCCCAAGGGCTGCACTATTGCAGGATTAAACGAGATGGAACACCAGGGCTTTAGTTCGTCATTGATCAAAGGCATAGCTACGAGCTATGATAAGATTGTGAAAGGCTGACGAAACCATTAGAAGAAATCTTTACCTGTTTTACTTTGGACGTGGGAGTTTTAAATTATATATTGATTTAAATTCCAAAACTACCATGCTTAAAAGTAAACTGGCCGTATTCCTTATCCTTGCCTCGTTGTTTTGTTATGGAAATGATGATTATGATGCGCTTTGGACGGCATTGAATAAGAATGATCGACAGGGAGCGAAGGTTCTCGCCGAAAAGGCTAAACGCAATTCTTCCAAAGCACTCGATGCTTACCTTACTCAGTTATTTCTACAAACGTTTGAAGGAAAGGAAGACCTTATAGAAGGATTCATTGATCAGGTACGAGCAACTGGCCAGGACAAAAGCGCTTACTTGTATGCACTATGGTTTAATGGTGCCGTCTTAGGGCAATATGGTAAAAAAGCAAAAAAGCATCAGTTCGATCTGTTAAACACCCTCATTTCTGATAATACTTATAACGGTTCGATCAGAGCCGCAGCGCATTATGTAAAAGCCCTTCACCACATTTTTGGTAATGATTTTGAGAAATCAAAAATCGAATACAAGGAAATTGGTGGTTTAGCCAACTGGCAGCTTGTAGGTCCATTTGAAAACATTTCCGGCACTGGTTTTTACAAACAGTTCGGCCCTGAAAGCTCTCCGCATGCTACCACCAAATTCGTCGGTTCAGAAGATATTGAAATCAGCTGGTTTACGCCGGCAAAGATGAATAATGAAGGCTGGATGTTTACACAGTCGCACATCAAGCAGTCAACTGCTATTATTTATGCACAAACATTTGTTTATGCTCCACAGGACGTAGATGTTTTGCTGAACGCCGGAGGTAGCGGTTCATTGAAAGTGTGGCTTAATGATGGATTAATTATCAGTGAGTCAACACCCAGGGTAACTGAGTTAGACTACTACAAGAACAGGTGTACTTTGAAAAAAGGGTACAACAGGGTGCTGGTGCAGCTCGGTTATACCGAAAACTCTTCACCTAACTACATAGTGCGTTTTACAGACATCAACTTCAACACTATTAAAGGCCTTTCAACGACTGCAGAATATCAGCCCTATGCGAAAATTAATGATGCAGTTAGTTCAACACCAATTAAGCATTTTGCTGAGGAGTTCTTTGAAAAGAAAATAGAAGCTGATCCGAAAAACCTGATCAACTACTTATTGTTAAGTCAAACATACCTACGTTCCCTCCGCACTACAGAAGCAAGGCGTATAATCGAGAAAGCACTTCAATTTGCACCAGAGAATTCATTGCTGCGTTTTGAATTAATTCAGTGTCTGCTAAAAGCGCAGAACCGAACCTTGATGCTCCAGGAAGTTGAGCGGTTGAGAGAAACCGATCCGGAGTGCACGGTCATTTATCAAATAAAGCTGAATGAATTGATGCAGGAGGAAAAGTACCAGCAAGCAGAAGAATTATTAAACAAAATTATTCAATTTAATGGAGAAGACGAGGATGCGATTGAACGTAGAATTAAACTTTTGGCAAAGCTAAATAAGCTTGATGAACTTGTAAAGACGATAGAGACTGCATACAAAAGGTATCCTGAATATCCAGCATTCGCTGAATTGATGTTCAGGCTAAAAAAGCAGGGGATGAATGATTCTAAAGGTGCTATTAATATATATGAGAGGTACTTCAAAACCGCATACAATTACGAGTTGTTGGTTCAGCTTGCACAGGAGTATAGTGCCCAGGGGCAGACTGATAAATACCTTTCTATTCTAAAGTCTTTGCATGACCGCGTGGGTCACGATCCTCGCTACAGTATTGAACTTTGTGACTTTTATCTTAAAAAGCAACACTATGAAAAGGCGCTTGATTACGTGAAAGAAGCTTTGCAGTTGTCTCCTTATGAAGGGTCGTACTGGAATAAGTTGGCCTTAGTTCAAGAGCAAATGAATAAGACTGCCGAAGCAATAGACAACTACAGGAAAACTATTTATTATGATAAAACAAACTACGAAGCTCAAAAAAAGCTACTCTCCCTCGAGAAGAAGATTGATTTAACCAGTTCTCTACCCCAAAATGATGTATATGAAATGATCAGGCGAGCGCCGACGTCGAATAGTGAATACGACTTTACTTACCTGTTAGATGAAAAGGCAGTAATAGTCTATGATAAGGGCGCCTCTGAAGAATTTATCACCTATGCAGTAAAAATATATGATCAGGAAGGCATTGATACTTGGAAGGAGCACTACCTGTCTTATGATTCCAACGTTCAAAATATACTGGTAGAAAAATGCGAAACAGTTAAAGCTAACGGAAGTAAAGTGCCCGCTGAAAGAGATGATAATCATGTAGTGTTTACGAATTTAGAACCAGGCGACGCTGTATATGTAAAGTATCGTTTACAAAACTACACTTACGGACGACTGGGTAAAGAACTTTGGGACAAGTTCATATTCAATGCATTTGTTCCGGCAAATGTTTCTCGTTACACTTTAATCGCGCCTTCCAATCTCGAATTGAGGCATGAAACTATCAACGGCACAATAAAGCCGGTGGTTCAGCAAATTCAGAACTACAAGCTTTATACCTGGGAAATGAGGAATGTTGAACCTGTAAAAAGTGAACCGCTGATGCCTTCCTTAAGTGATGCAGGTGTTGTTCTTCATGTCTCAACCGTAAAAACCTGGAGAGATATTGCTAATTGGTATAGCGACATTTCATACCAGGATAACGCAAATGATTTTGAATTGAATAGCCTTTATTCTGAGTTATTCAAGGATAAAAAGCATATGACGGACGTTGAAATTGCACGATCTATTTATCAGTATATCCAAAAAAATATTCGGTATAGTTCAGTTTCCTTCCGGCAGAGCGGCCTCACTCCACAACCTGTCGCAAAAACGATAAGTACCAGGTTGGGTGACTGCAAAGATCTATCTTCTTTATTTGTCGCACTCGCAGAAAAGGCAGG
>DASQNW010000249.1:0-5126 GCA_035644775.1 Chitinophagaceae bacterium
AGGATTATGGTATCGGTTGATGGAATATCAAGAAGCTGGTGAAGCGCATCTATAGATTTGGTAAGTAACAATTGCCAATTGACAGCACTGTTTTCAATATCTGCCGATAACAATTTTGCACGATTGTAATCAACAGGTGGCAGAACGCCTTCTTTTTTTCGCATTTCTAAAATGGATAACAGCTGTGCTACTGTCCTCTTGCTTTCGGCAGAAACTGCCAGTAGTTCTTTGGCAGCGAGGGCATTGAAATAAGCCTGCGCCAGTTGAATGTGCAGCTGCTCCAACTGGATGCCAGTGTTGTGTCTGGCTCTTTCTTTTTCCAGTGCATATTTTTTCAGCTCCTGCCACTTTTGTTGGTGAATAAGAGGCATTGAAAATTCCAACGCAGGGGTAAACGTGAAGGGAAGCCCGAACCGAATGGTCGAATATTCTCCCTCGGCACCACCCAGCAACTTTTCCGGTACCACCATAGAAGGAATAATGACGTTGTAATCGGTTGCTGCAACGAGGTCAAGCCTTGGTAGTAGCGTGGAACGATATAGCTTTTCATCTTTTTCGACTGCCTGTTCATTTATGTTTGCTGCTTTTGCTGTGAGGCTGTTCCGGTCTGCATAATCCAGTATTTCATCCAGGTTCTCAAACTGCAGCTGCGCCCAAATGGGAAAGGAGAGGAGAAGCGAAGCCAAACCTGATACTACCTTTTTCATTTTGGTTTATTTTTCACAAAGGGAAAAAGATTCAGGGTAGTTAAAAAGCAGAACTCAGCGAAGCGGAAGAAATGAACAGGGAGGATGAACAATTATGCAATGAGCTTACTACAGAGTTTCAGTTCATCAAACTCGTAAACTATAGTGTTCATAAGAGCTTAAAGGGCATTGGGGGGACCAATAAAATAATAGAATAGACGCTGTCCGATAAATAAATAATATTTAATCCAGAGGTAACTTTTAAATATTATCGTAAAGAAAAAGAAACCTGACTGCTGCGCAGGAGCAGCTAGTTCTTTGATCCGAAGAGTAATTTCTATAGCGGAAGCAAGATGTAAAAGGTAGCGCCTTCGCCTTCTTTTCCTTCGGCATAAACAGCTCCACCATGTCGTTCTGCAATCTTCTTGCAAAGCGCAAGGCCCAAACCAGTGCCTTCGAATTTGTCTTTTGCATGAAGGCGGGTAAAGGTTCCAAATATTTTTTCTGCTGCATCATTATTAAAACCAATTCCATTATCCTTTATAATAATGGTCACATACTTGGCACTTTCAGTCAGGCCCAGTTTTTCCAACTTGTCTGGTTCAGCAATTTTAGACGTCACTTCAATTAAGGGTGATACATCTTCCTTAGAAAATTTCAAAGAGTTGTTGATCATATTATATAACAACTGGTAGATGAGAATTGAAGAACCCTCCACACGAGGCAAGTGCTTGTACGTTATTGTAGCACCTTTTTCTGCAATGGGTACCTCCAGATCTACCGTTATATCATGCATCAAATCATTTAAGTCGATAACTTCTCTTGTTTGTTCTAATGCACTAAGCGATGAATAAAGTAATACACCGTCAATCATCGAATACATTCTTGCGGCTGAACTTTCGATTTTCGACAAATAGGTGTTGGCCTTTTCCGAAAGCTCATTTGCACATTCACGCTTTAGGCGATCACCAAAGGTTATTACTTTTCTTACAGGTTCTTTTAAATCATGCGAAGCTACATGCGCAAACTGCTGAAGGTCCTCGTTAGAACGCTGCAATTCCTGGTTCGTCTGCTTCAGGTTCTCTGCCAATCGAACAATTTGAGTGATGTCTCTTTGCATTGTTACTACACCAACAATCTGTTCTCCATCTTTCAGCGGCAAAATGTAAGATTCAAAAATGTGCCCTTTCCGGGTATAAGATTCTCGTTGGTCTGTATAAACTACCTCACCGGCCAGTGCTCTTTTAATCTGCTGGTAGGTAGATGAATTTTCAATGCCGGGGTGTATGGCGGTAATTGGTTTGCCAATAACATCACTGCTGTCTTTGCCTAGGAATTCTTGAACCTTCTTGTTAAGGAAGGTATAGTTTAGTTCTGTATCAAAAGCCGCAACCATTTCTACCGATAAATCTAAAACCGTTTGAAGGAAACTCTGAGCCTGGGCCAAGTCTATATTCCTCCGTTCAAGCAGCTTTTCTGCTTTGACGATGTCGGTGACATCTCTGGCCATAACAATTACGCCTTCGATGTTTTCTCCCACTACATACGGAATATAGTAGGTGTCTATGAAAACATCCGGCTTAGACACGGAAGCGTTTTTATCAAGATGTACGGTTTCCCCCTGAAATGCTTTTTGTATACAGTCTAATTGAAAATAGCCTTTTGTTTTCGGGCTTATGTCCAGCACACTTTTTCCGCGTATATTCTCTCTCGAAAGCCCCAACGCCTTTTCGAATTTCTTGTTCACAGTAATGTAGCGTAATCCCTTATCCAAAACTGCTACGTACTCAACTGAAGAGTCAATCAACTGCTGGAGGAAGGATTGGGCGTTCTCAAGTTCTTTGTTTTTGTTTCTTAGTTCATGAGTGCGTTGTGCTACTTCATTTTCCAGCTTTTCTGAGAATGTTTTCTGCGCATGGATATCCGTTAAGGCACCAATATATTTAATGACAGTACCCGATTCGTCTTTAACAGGCTCACCCACAGCATAATGCCACCTATACTCGCCCTCCTTGTTTCTTAGCCGTGCTTCATATTTGAAGGGATCACCTGCCTGCATGGCTTTTTGCCACACACTCATAATGGGCTCCCAGTCATGGGGATGGGTTATTTGTCTCCAGGCCTCTCTCATATCTTTTATACCCGAGTAAGTTTCCCAATTTTTGGAAGAGTATTCAATATTTCCATTCGTATTCCTTACCCATATCATTTGAGGCAATGTTTCAGCAAGAGTGCGGAAGAGACTTTCGCTTTCCTTTAAGCTTTCCTCTGCTTCTTTTTGAGCGGTTATATTTCGCTGTGTACCCCATGCTCGTATTAGCTTTCCGTCTTCTACAATTCCTATAAGGTTATTCATAAAATAGACAGTAGCTCCGTGCCTGTCTGTTTCTTTGCTCTCAGCAGCTTCTACGCGGTACCTGGATGTAATAAAATGAGAAAGATACGCCTCGGATGCTTCGTCTCTCGGAAAGAACTGAGACAGGCGCATGCCAATCATCTCGCGAGCGTCTTCATAGCCATACATTTTTGCCATTGCATCGTTGCACTCTGCAAGGAATGCATGCTGAAAGAAAAGATCAATCTGCTCGCTTACGGGAAGGGCCGTTGAAATCGGTGATTCTACTTCAAAACGCCAAATGCCTTCGGTACTCTGACGAATGAAGTTTTGATAGCGATCTTCAGAGGCTCGTAGAATCTCCGAAGCTCTTTTCTGTTCTGTCACGTCACGGAAGTGCCAAATCCAGCCATACTTAATTCCGTCCTCGCCAATTATTGCATTGCCACACCGTTCAATTATGCGTCCATCCTTAAATAGCACCTCTTCATAATCTTTTGTATTCGGATGTGCGTAACAGTAATTTACCCGGTCAATAAAGCGCTGCGGGTCAGCAACCTGCGTCATGGCAAATTGCAAAGCGCCTGTATCGTCTTTGCGGTCTATAATTTCTTGTGGTATATTCCAAAGAGTCGCAAAGTGTCTGTTGTAAGAAAGTATTTTCCCTTTTGTGTCTACGACCAAAATAGCATCTGGAACCGCTTCGTTTTGCGCTTCCAGCAACGCCTTACGATAAGCCAGCTTGCCTGCTACTTCTTTGTCCTGCGTTACGTCCCGCTGCACACAAACGAATACGGTTTTTCCATCTGCTTTAAGCGTAGTAATAAAGGAATGAGTGAAGAAAGAGGTTCCGTCTTTTTTGCGGTTGTGCCATTCACCGGACCAGTATCCTTTTTCTTTTAATTCGGCAATGACGCCTGAAACAATGATTTCGTTTTCTTCTGGCGGATAGGCGTTTTGAATAGTGACATGCTTGCCAATCAGCTCACCGGCTTCATAACCAAACATTTTGTCTTCCGCCGGGTTGGTAAAAAGAATCAATCCCTCCTCGTTTGAAATAGAAACGCCTTCATCCATGCGGTCTAGCACCAGCGACTGTAATTGCAGATTTGCCAGCAGTTCCTTTTGCTGTGTAATCTCCTGTATGATGCCCGTAAGTCGAACAGGTTTTCCTTCTTCATCAAACGATATTTTGCCTTTTGATCTTACCCATCTTAATCTGCCGTCAGTAATGCCGATGGTACGGTATTCATTTTCATAATAGCCACCATTTTGAGGCCCCACTGCTGTTTGTGCCGCCATGTCTGCTTTTTCCCTGTCATCTGGGTGCAGCCCCTTAAGGTACACATCATAGGTTACTTCTGCATCTGGCGGAAGTCCAAAGAGCTCTTTGGTTTTTCTAGACCATAGCAGCATACCCGTTTGTGGGAAAAAGTCATACGTGCCGAGTTCTGCTCCATCAAGAGCAATCGAAAGCCGCTCTTCACTTTCTTCAGCCATTCTGTGGGAGAGAACTTGTTCTGTTACATCCTGGCATAATACCATTACACCTGTTATCTCTCCATCTAAATTCTTGTACGGCTGATACACAAGATTAAGATATCCTTCCTCCTTATTTCCCTCTGCAAAAACACGATAAGGTTGGCCATACTGATACACCGGCTCTCCGGTAGCACGTACCTTGTCAAGAATGGGACGAAACATTGCTTCGGCTTCGGGTATAACATGAAATAACTCCTTGCCCGTAAGTTGTTCCGGTGTGCGGCCGATAAGCTTTCCATAAGCCGCATTTACGACTGCCACCTTTAGATCTTCACCCTGCAACACAATAATGCCAACGGTAGCGTCCTTCACTAAACTGGAAAATCGTTGTTCACTTTCTTCTATCTTTTTGCGTGCCAGCACTTCTTCAGTTACATCTATGAAAGTGGCCTTTGCTTTTCCTGCTTCAATCCGGTTGAAATCAAAAAGGTTGTTTACCAATCGAAGCAGGCGAAGGGCATTGCGATGAGTGGTTTCTATCGTTCCACGATCTTCGTTGCTTTCCCTTTTTCCATTATTCAACAATTCTTCCAACGAGCCTAATATAAGTGTTAGGGGGGTGC
>DASQNW010000250.1:0-8132 GCA_035644775.1 Chitinophagaceae bacterium
CAGCTTTGTTCATAGTAGGTCTTTTAAATTTGAGTGAGGCAAATTTAGATGCTTTTCATTAGCAACAAAATTTTTTCGATCAGTGTAAAGCTTTCAACGTTCAGCTGAAACGCTTATCAGGTAAGGGTTTGCGAATAATCAACCAGTAACGCACAATTGTCACTGTTGCAACGGCAACCGCCAAGTCATTGCGCAGCAAGGCTTTCAGCAGATCACGATGATTTCCATCTGAATCATTTTGTCGCATCTCTAATCAATAAATATAAACGCAAAGCTGCGTGAAACTGTGAACAACTAATTGACCTGTTGCATGATAGTCTCGAAAAAAACAAGCTGCTGTCCCCATTTTTCTCTTGTACTACGGCTATGCAGATATTCAAACTCTTGCACGAACCTGAGATACAGCTCAATACTGTTGGAGTGGTATTGAACAGCATAAGTGGGTCCCAAGGCTTCATCAACGTCAAGGAGACGCAGCACGGTGAAATGCGTGAAACAGCCGGTGGCAACTACCTGCGGACCCTGTTCAAGCAACTGCCACTGCAGCCACTGTTCTGCAACGGATTGATCCGGTTGCACCGTTATATTATATACGATGCTTGCATTTCCGTTTGGCTGAAGTTTTGTCTCAGACATCTTCTAGTTAGCATTTAATTGGTCCACATCTATTTCAAGGTAGATCGGGCAATGATCACTATGTTTTACTTCACTGAAAATTTCTGCATCACGAAGAAGTGGTTGTAAACTTTCAGTAACAGAAATATAATCAATGCGCCAGCCTTTGTTTGCAGCACGTACGCTTGGAAAGCGTTGACTCCACCAACTATAGCGGTGCGGCTCAGAGTGAAAATGCCGGAAAGTATCTATCCAGCCATTGCTGAAAAACTTCTCCATCCACGCTCTTTCTCCTGGGAGAAAACCTGAAGTGTCCTTATTTCCTTTTGGATTGTGCAGATCAATTTCCTTGTGTGCGATATTGTAATCACCGCAAAGAACAATGTAGGGATGCGCCTGCCGAAGTTCCTGTAGGTATTCAAAAAAATCGGCCAGCCACTGGTACTTATACTGTTGGCGTATGTCACCTGTAGTGCCGGAAGGAAAATACGCGTTGATCAACCGCAGCTTGCCGAAGTCGATCTGCAACACTCTGCCTTCATCATCACTTACCTGGTGCCCTGTTCCGCACTGCACATGATCCGGTTTTATTTTAGAGAACACCGTAACGCCACTGTAGCCTTTCTTTTGAGCACAAAACCAGTAGTCCTGGTACCCTATTTCGTGAAAAGATTTGGCGTCGATATCAGACTCCTGCGCCTTGTTTTCCTGGATACATATTACGTCTGCCGGATGCGTCTTTAGCCACTCAACAAATCCTTTCTTCATTGCAGCCCGAATGCCATTCACATTATAACTTATGATCTTCATACGCAAAAAAATAACCACTACGGCAAAGATGATGGCGAAAAACAGCAGCAATTTAGAAGTTTGGCGTGAATGAACATTTATTGTTTGCATGAAAGCATCACATTGAAAGGATCTCTTTTGAACGTTGCAGAAAAGTGCGTTGCTTACGGCATGTAGCGTAAATTCAACATCCCTGCTGATTACTGCATTTTGTTATATTTTTAGCTGTATGGCAACTGAAGTGACAAAAGCAAAAGACCAGCGGAGCAGCCCCATCATACCTCCTAAAGAACATGTGTATTTGGAAGGGCCGAAGAGTCGCAGTTATGAATTGCATTTTGCCTGGAAGGTGTTTAAAGAGTTTATCCAGGCGTTTAGAACATTGCATTTTGTTGGCCCCTGCATTACTGTCTTTGGCTCTGCGAGGTTTAAAGAATCGCATCAATATTATGAATGTGCACGCGAGTTCGGAAAAAGAATTGCGGAACTGGGCTTCACTACATTAACAGGCGGCGGACCTGGCATCATGGAGGCGGCAAACCGGGGTGCTTTTGAACATGGAGGACTGTCCGTAGGCTGCAACATTCGCCTTCCTTTCGAGCAGGCCCATAACAAGTACATGCACAAGTGGATGACCTTCGAATATTTCTTCACACGCAAAACAATCCTGATCAAGTATTCCTATGCGTTCATTATTATGCCTGGTGGCTTTGGCACTATGGATGAACTTTTTGAGACACTAACAATGGTTCAGACGAAGACGATTACAGGCTTTCCTGTAGTATTGTTCGGAAAAGATTTTTACGATCCGCTCATGGACGTAATGCACCAGATGGCAGAAAAAGGCACCATCTCTGAAGAGGATCTTTCGCTTTTGTTGCTTACAGATGATGTGGGCGAAGCCATGGATCATATTCGAAAATACATACAACAGAACTATACCATTAAACCACGCAAACGTTTTTGGTGGTTGTTCGAAAAGAGGTAAATACATACGCTACCGTTGACAGGTACATCCAAAACAGTCTGCTCATCTTAATAATTGCCTTCTATAAATTTGCAGTTATGGCAATCACCACAATAATATTTGATCTTGGCAATGTGCTCATCGACTGGAACCCCAAGTACGTTTTTGACACAATGTTTGAGGATGAGGAACGTAAAAAGCATTTCTTCGACAATGTGTGTACTATGGAGTGGAACGAAATGCAGGATGCCGGACGGCCCATAAAAGAAGCAACAGAGGAACTTGTAGCCAGACACCCGGAGTGGAAAGAACACATTGAAGCGTATTATGGTCGTTGGACAGAAATGCTGGGCGGGGCAATACACGACACGGTAGAGATTTTTCGAGAACTGAAACAGTCGGGAAGGTATAAAATGTATGCGCTTACCAACTGGAGCGCAGAACTTTTTCCGATAGCACTGGAAACTTATGAATTTCTGCACTGGTTTGACGGACGGGTAGTAAGCGGCGAAGAAAAGCTGCGGAAACCTTATGCAGAATTTTACCAGGTGCTGCTGAATAGATTTCAGGTGAAACCAGAAGAAGCTTTGTTCATCGACGATAATTACAGGAACATACAAGGCGCAGAAGCGCTGGGAATTCGCTCCATCCATTTTGTGTCGCCACAACAGTTAAGAGAAGAACTCACGCAGATGCAGCTGTTATAGCTATGGCACGTTAAATTTTACGAGAAATCATTCGCTGATAAACACCTGGAAAACTCGTAACAGGCACAGGAGCTTTAAGCAGGGAAGGGTTGGAGCTGGCGTTTGAATAATTTGGGCAGCAGCATTTTCAGGATAGTTCCCTTTAAAAAATTTATGAGGGTTCTCGTATCCCTCTGGCATCACTGGTGGACCAATACCATTGTTCTCAAAACAAGATAGAAACAAAAGCCAGGAGCACTATCAGTTTTTTCAATTAATCAAGCACCGGACGCAGCCATCTTTCTGCTTCCTCCAACGGCATACCTTTCCTTGTGGCGTAATCTTGCAGCTGGTCTGTGCCTATTTTGCCGATGCCGAAATACTGGCTTTTGGGATGCGCAAAATACCAGCCGCAAACGGAAGCTGCCGGGTTCATGGCCAGGCTTTCTGTAAGTGTGATGCCCGTATGTTGAGTTGCATGCAATAATGAGAACAGCTTGTACTTTTCTGTATGTTCAGGGCAGGCCGGGTACCCTGGCGCCGGACGGATGCCCTGGTACTCTTCTTTGATCAATTGTTCATTCGACAAGCTTTCATCTTTGCCATAGCCCCAAAATTCTGTACGCACTCTTTTGTGCAGGCACTCGGCAAATGCCTCAACGAGCCTGTCGGAAAGCACCTGCACCATGATTTTGTTGTACTCGTCATGCTCCTTCATAAACCGCTCGCGGTGCTGTTCCATACCTTTTATGGTTACCGCGAAAGCACCTATGTAATCGGTGTTATCTGAGGGACCACCTGGCTTCACAAAATCAGCCAGCGAAAAATTTGGTTGGCCTGCAGCTTTCTGTATTTGTTGCCTGAGGCATTCCAGTTTCACTACTCCATTTTCTGAATGTACGTTAATGGTATCCCCTCCGTTGCTTAAAGCCCGCCAGAAGCCAACTACGCCATGTGCCGTAAACCATTTCTCTGCCACTATCTTATCCAGAAGTTTTTTTGCGTCGTTGTATAGTTTTGTAGCTTCTGCGCCCACCTTGTTATCGGAGAGTATGTCAGGAAACTTTCCATGCATCTCCCATGCTATGAAGAAAGGTCCCCAGTCAATGTAAGCCGCAATATCAGCTAAGTCATAATCTGGAAGAGCCTTTACGCCCTCTATAGCAGGCTTCACTGGATGGTAATCATTCCAATTAATTTTTGTCTTGTTGGCTACTGCCGCTTCATACGGCAAGTAGGTCTTGGTTGTTTTCTTTTTGTCGAAACTTTCTTTAAGGCTGCTGTATTCTTTGCTGATGTTCTGCAAAAAATCCTTCTTCTGCTCCTGGCTTAGCAGACTCCCCGCCACTGTTACACTTCTGGAAGCATCGAGCACGTGCACCACCCCGTTGTCATACTGAGGTGCAATCTTAACAGCAGTATGCATCCGCGACGTAGTGGCCCCGCCTATGAGCAATGGCTGCTTCATATTGCGGCGCTTCATCTCGTGAGCTACATGCACCATTTCGTCTAACGATGGTGTAATTAAGCCGCTAAGGCCAATGATATCTGCCTGTTCTTTTTCCGCCGTCTCTAATATTTTATCAGCAGGCACCATCACTCCAAGGTCTATTACTTCGTAGCCATTGCAGCCAAGCACTACGCCAACGATATTTTTTCCAATGTCGTGCACATCGCCTTTCACGGTAGCGAGCAATATTTTAGCTGCCCCTGCTGCTTCTTCATTTCGAGTGCCGGCAGCCAGGTGCGCCAATCTTTTTTCTTCTTTTTCTGCTTCGATGTATGGCGTCAGTATCGCTACTGCTTTTTTCATCACTCTTGCGCTCTTTACCACTTGCGGCAAAAACATCTTACCTGCTCCGAACAGATCACCCACAACGTTCATCCCATCCATCAGCGGTCCCTCTATTACATCAAGAGGTCTCGGGTATTTCTGCCTCGCTTCCTCTGTATCAGCATCGATGAAGTCGGTAATGCCGTTCACCAGTGCATGCTTTAGACGTTCTTCTACCATTGTGCCTCTCCATGCGTCATCTTTCTTTTCTTCTTTGTCTTTTGCTTTTACCGTTTCGGCAAAGTTTACCAGCCGCTCAGTGGCATCTTGCCTCCTGTTGAGAATCACGTCTTCACATAATTCTTTTAGCTGTGGTTCTATCTGGTCATACACTACCAGCTGCCCGGCATTTACGATGCCCATGTCCATACCGGCTTTAATGGCATGGTATAAAAAAACTGAATGCATGGCTTCGCGTACGGGATCATTGCCGCGGAAGGAAAAAGAAACGTTACTTACACCGCCGCTTACCTTCACTAGTGGCATTCGCTGCTTGATGATACGGGTAGCTTCAATAAAATCTACACCGTAGTTGTTGTGCTCCTCTATGCCAGTTGCTACAGCGAAAATGTTGGGATCGAAAATAATGTCCTGAGCGTCGAAGCCAACTCTCTGGGTGAGTGTATTGAAGGCACGCTCGCTGATGGAAACCTTTTTCTCCAGAGTATCTGCCTGCCCGTTCTCATCAAATGCCATCACCACAACAGAAGCACCATACGACTGACATATCACTGCTTGTTCCATGAACTTTTCCTCTCCTTCTTTTAAAGAGATGGAGTTGACGATACACTTGCCCTGCACGCACTTTAGCCCGGCTTCTATGATTTCAAATTTAGAGCTGTCGATCATGATGGGAATGCGTGCAATATCTGGTTCTGCCTGCAACAAGTTGAGAAATGTGGTCATGGCTTTGATGCCGTCAAGAAGTGCATCATCCATGTTTACGTCGAGTATCTGAGCTCCGCTCTCTACCTGCTGCCGGGCGACAGAGAGCGCTTCCTCGTATTTGTTCTCACGAATGAGGCGTGCAAATTTTTTTGAGCCGGTGACATTGGTGCGTTCGCCGACATTAACAAAATTCGACTCAGGGCGAACTATCAGGGGTTCAAGTCCTGCAAGTCGGAGATATGGTTTGATAGTGTTCATTTTAGAAAGTTGTCACTAAGTCTCAAAGGCATAAAAGCTCACAAAGAAGCTTCGAACACCGGTAAAGGCCGTGGCTTGAGGCCCTTTACCTGTTGTGCAATATGACGGATATGATCGGGGGTGGTGCCGCAACAACCACCGACTATATTCACAAAACCTTCCTTAGCCCAATCTTGTAGGAAATCCGCTGTTTGATGCGGGGCTTCGTCGTATTCGCCCATGGCATTTGGTAGACCAGCATTAGGGTAGGCCGACACATAGCAGGTGGCAAGGCTGCTTAGCTCCTCGACGTGCGGACGCATTTCTTTTGCTCCCAGCGCACAATTCAGCCCCACGCTCAAAGGTTTTGCATGCATCACCGAAGTATAAAAAGCTTCAAGCGTTTGCCCGCTCAATGTACGACCCGACGCATCGGTAATGGTGCCGCTGATCATTATCGGCAGCGGTGTTGCGCCTTGATCCCTGAAATATTTCTTGATTGCGAAAATCGCTGCCTTCGCATTCAACGTGTCGAAAATCGTTTCTATTAGTAGCAAATCTGCGCCACCATCTACCAAACCTTTCACCTGCTCGTAATAGGCTTCCATTGCTTCATCAAACGTTAGTGCACGAAAGCCAGGATCATTTACGTCGGGAGAGAGCGATAAGGTCTTATTCATGGGACCGAGTGCACCTGCAACAAACCGCTTACCCGATGCACCTTGTGTGGTACCGTTGCTCTTGACACCTGTGTTGAACTCGCTGTTGAATTCCCTAATAGCTTCTTTAGCAATCCTGGCAGCGGCAACATTGATCTCGTATGCCAGCGATTCCATTCCATAGTCGGCGAGCGACACCCGTTGCGCATTGAAGGTGTTGGTTTCGATAATGTCCGCACCGGCAGAAAGGTATTCTTTATGAATGGCCTTGATGATATCAGGGCGGGTGAGGCACAACAGATCGTTGTTGCCCTTCACGTCCGAAGGCCAGCTCTTAAAACGATCACCGCGGTAATCTTCTTCCGCTAATTGGTAGCGCTGGATCATAGTACCCATTGCCCCATCAATTACCAATATTCGTTCCTTCAAAAGTTCGTGGATGCTTGCCATAGTAATATTTTTATTTGCGAACGGAAAAGAGGTTATGCTTTTCGTTGTTGCTTAGTGTTTTAGCCGTACAAGAGTGCGACGCAAGGACAGTAGATAGTAGCACTACTGCTCGCTACATCAATCTCAGACCTAATTAAACGAGGGAAACTTGCAAGGAGAGTTTCTACGTTTATTAGTTCTGTCAGGCCGAACAATAAACAAATCCGCCGCGGCAAAAGTAGCAAAAAAAAGCAAGGAGGCTAACAATCACTTGCGAGGGCCATTCCTCAGTATACTTTAACCTTCGCCGTCTAAGTACATTAATTAACTGAAGATAACAGAGCCCTCACCTGCCAACATAGCTCTCGATTGGCTGGCGGTTTTGCAAACTTCTTGCAAGCGTCATTTCCTCGGCGTACTCCAGCTCTCCGCCAAAGGCAATGCCGCGGGCTATGGTAGTGACCCTGGTGCCCGAGGGCAGCTTTTTTTGTATGTAATAGATTGTAGTATCGCCCTGTATAGTAGGGCTGAGTGCAAAAATGATCTCAGTGACGCTTTCTTTCTCTGCCCGCATCAGCAAAGTTTCAATGTTCAACACCGAAGGGCCAATACCATCAAGTGGAGAAATGACGCCGCCAAGCACATGGTAGGTTCCGTTGAATTGCTGTGTGCTCTCAAGGGCAATGACATCGCGGATATTTTCTACAACACAGATGGTGTCCTGCTTGCGCATTGAGTTAGCACAAATGGAACAGATGTCCGCATCGGCTACGTTGTGGCAGCGCTGGCAGAATTTGATTTCGCTGCGCATACGTGCCATCACATCACTAAAATGCTTCACGTCGTCGGCATCCTGCTTCAAAAGGTGCAACACCATGCGCAGTGCAGTTTTTTTACCGATGCCGGGTAATTTGGCAAACTCATTCACCGCTGTTTCCAATAAAGCACTGGAGAATTGCATAGCGTGCAAATCTACGCATTTGCCTCCGTTTGCGTGTTGTACACGAGGCAATTACAACATTCTCTTT
>DASQNW010000251.1:0-9170 GCA_035644775.1 Chitinophagaceae bacterium
AAACCGCTCATAATCATTACCCATGCCGTAGTACTGAAGACTGTTCTCCAGGAACTGCTTCATTATGCGGTAATCGACAAAGGGAACACCCCCGTTCTCGTACTGATAGCCAAACCCTGTGCTGTTTGAATTTTGTCTATCGGTGAACTTTACCTCCTGACCTATCAAGCCTTGCAGCTGGTGAATTTCACCGAATGTTCTATTTGCACTCAATGTGTTTCGGAAAGTATAGTTTTTCAAATCATCATCATCCCTGTTATAAAAACCACCATAGGGCAGCACAACCACAGGCTGCGCCTCCGGATCGTCAGGGTCGCGATATAAAAACTTGTTAGCATTTGCAATCGTCGAGGTTGAAGCGGCTCTGAATGCATTTGCCTGGTTCGAGTTTTCTGTAATCTGGTGTTCCTTGGTCGTCTTTACGTAGCGGATAGCACCAATGAAATTATAATTCAGCCAGGGTGCAATCTTATATTGAGCGTCTCCTGTTAAACTCACATCCATCAAGCCCAGATTTATGTAGTTGTTCTGAACTTCATTGATGATATTGAATGGAGCGAAATTCCTTCTGAAATATTCAAGGTTACCGTTGTCATCGTAAGCCGTTAATACACGGCTGGTGTTTAAAGCGTAGCTAAATGGATTGATGTCGAAATCACGATCATATGACCCTACTACAGGATTGCTCACGCGGCTGATAGATCCAGGTGCTCTCTGCTGGCGCACAGAGCCAGTTACCTTAAATCCGGCTGAAAAACGATCTGAAATATTGTACGTGTTGCGAATGTTGGCGGTATAACGCTTTACATTGTCTGCTATCGTCCAGCCCTGGTCATTGTAAAAGCTTGTGGAAAAATACGATTGGGCTCTTTCGGTGCCATGTGAAAGGCTAATGGAATGCTCCTGGGTAAGGGAATTGCGAAACAATATATCAAACCAGTCGGTATTGGCCCTTGCATAGTTCATGAGAAATGCAGCCCTCGCTTCTGGTGTGTTTTGCAAGGCAAACTCGCCTGTGGCAGGATCTACGGTTCTGATCAGGTCGGCCATCTTTCCGTACACTCCCGCGTCAGAGCGGTTGGCAATGCTACTAAAATCAAGGTAGCCTTTCCGCTCCAGTTCAGCGTATACCGACATTTGATCTGCAGAGTTCATAATATCGTAGTTCCGGTAGCTCGGCTTTAGCTGTACGCCAAAATTGCCCGTATAGGAAATTGTAGGAGCGCCTGTCTTACCTCTTTTGGTAGTTATTACAATAACGCCGTTCATGGCGCGGGCTCCGTAAAGCGCCGTCGCAGATGCGTCTTTCAGTATATCAAAGCTCTCGATATCGTTGGGGTTCAGTCCGGCAACAGCAGAACCCAACAAGGTGTTGGGATCACCAGACGATAACTGGTCGTTAGAAATGTTCACGATGTCTTCGAGCACCACACCATCGATCACCCATAAAGGTTTGTTTTCGCCAGTGATGGAAGTAGCACCGCGGATGCGCACCTTAGGTGCAGCACCAAAAGTACCGGACACGTTCTGGATGGTAACTCCAGCGGCCCTTCCTTCCAGCATTCTACTGATATCGGGTATACCTTCGGTTCGGATCTGGTCAGCATTCAACTTAACGGCAGCACCCGTGAACCGGCTTTTCTCAATTCGCTGAAATCCGGTTACCACCACATCGGCCAGCGTTCCGGCCTCGGAAAGCAGCGATGCAGTGATGTTGGTCTGCCCTCGGGTTAACCTAAGTTCCCTCGACAGAAAGCCAACACTCGAAATGACGAGTGTAGCATCGTCGGGAACTCCATAGAGGGTAAACTCACCAGCAGCATTTGTTACGGTACCATTATTAGTGCCTTTTACCGTAACGGATACCCCTGGCAAAGGAACATTCAAACTGTCAGTTATCCTTCCCCTGATGGTAGTATCAGCCACAAAGCCGTAGTTCGCGGCTTCCTTATTTTCGTTCTTGTTTGCGAGGGCCTGCTCGCCCCAGCCTAAAAGAAGAAACAGCACTGTAAGTACAGTACCTAATTTTCTAAATTTCACCAATCGTACATTGGAAGATTCCAATGCTGTGTTCGTCATAGTTAAATTTTGATAGTTATTAAAATTCAGCTCCTTACCAGATATCATTGCAATTGTTGTGGGTTCTTGATGACATACCTTTTCTGAACATTCGTGAATCACTCAGGGAAATTATGAATGAATCTTCAATCTTTGGTTTGGATACGAATACGAAATGTGGTTGCACTGAAGTAGCAAGATACATTTTGCTCGTAAAATGCTCATTGCTATATATAAACGAAAAAACTGTATACAGAGTTGTCCAATGCTCTATTAATGACGCTATTTGGCCCATTACTGCTGCATCGGTTCTCCTAAACGCAAATAAATTAATGGTAAATTGCAAAAGGGGTATTTCATCCGGAGAATTTCTAACGAACGCTTTTTCAAAATGTTGTTGCTGCCTTAAGTCTTTTGAGAAATTTAGGCTTCCCGGAAACGGCTGCTGAAGGCCTTTTCAGCAAAACGAGTATATTGCCAAAGCTCCGAATTTTCACATCAAATCGTATTTATGAAACCGCTCATTGCATTATCTCTTATTTTGCTCTTTACCAACCATCTAAATGGCCAGGGAATGCTGAATGCTGCAAAACAGTTTCTCAATACGCTAGATGCCGCTCAAAAGTCTAAAGCTCAATACCCGTTTGATACGGAAGAACGCTTCAACTTCCACTTCTTTCCCAAAAATGACCGCAAAGGCATTTCTCTGAACGAAATGAATGAAGCACAGAAAAAAGCAGCTTTTAACCTGGTAAAGACATGCCTCAGCGAGCAGGCATTCAGGAAAACACGCGAAATCATAGCGCTGGAGACTGTGCTGAAAGCGGTTGAAAACAGGAAACCAGAAGACAATTTCAGGGATCCGGGCAAATACTACTTCACCATCTTTGGCCTGCCAGGTCAGAAAACCATATGGGGATGGCGTTTGGAAGGCCACCATGTTTCATTCAACTTTTCTGCTCATGATAATAAGTTGATTTCCGGCACCCCGGGTTTCCTCGGCACCAACCCTGCCATTGTAATGCAAGGCCCACAGAAAGGTAAACAGGTGCTTAAGGAAGAAGCTGATCTGGGCTTTCAATTGTTACATATGCTCTCTGCGGATGGGCTGAAAAAAGCAATTATAGACACGTTAGCGCCTAATGAAATCATCACTTTCGTAAGCCGCAAAGCAATGCTTCAGAAAAACGCAGGTATTGCATTTACAGACCTTGCGCCGCCACAACAGCAACTACTTCTCAAATTAGTTAAGCTGTATGTCGACAGGTACACGCGGCTTTTTTCAGAAGAAATGCTCAAGGACATCCAGAATGCTGGTTTTGAAAATTTGTGGTTTGCCTGGGCAGGCCATACAACACCTGAAGTGGGTAAAGCACATTACTACCGCATTCAAGGGCCCACATTTATCATAGAATATGATAATTCACAGAGTAATGCCAACCACGTACACAGCGTTTTCAGAGATCTGAAAAACGATTTTGGAGAAGATTACCTGCAAGAACACTATAATACTGCGCATCAGCAATAATCGATTACCGGCATCCCAGAGCTTCCATCTTGTTTCACGTCCTTAGTTGAACAGGAGATAATGAAAGTACTCAACTGAGCGTATGAACATCAGAAACCGGTTAAAACAACCTGGCGCTATTGCAATACTCAGCCAAATACATTAACTTACTATCTCCTTCCTATAGAAACTACCAGCCTTTGATTGCCAGTGAATTTCTTCATCCCAAAAAATTGGCATATGCATTATTTCTTATTAATGTGGTTTCTGCTGGTAGATAAACTGTATAACAGCATTCAACGGGTGAGATAGCTTGTATCCAACACGATGAAGAACGAATTGAACCTCATCGGTGCGTTACACCTCCAATAGTCGTTTGGAAGTTCTGAAAAATGTGCGCCGACCCCGGCTCACCTGCCGTTGATTTCTTTTGTGGAAAACAATTGGAAAATTTAATACTGCTATTCTGCCAAAAGCGCATAATTTGACCGCCTAAATTTTATGCATGATGAAGCTTAACACAAACGCCTCTTCGATATCGAAAGAAGCTTCTGAATTGAATAAACTCTCCATTAAAATCAAAAGAGAGATACTAAAAGGCAACATTACAACCATTACCTCCGCAGAAGTTGATGAGGCTACAATACCAGCATTGACGGTGCTAAGGAACATGCCGTCTTCCAGGAGATGATCTCCTGTATATCGGTAACAGTTAGCTAATTTCCAATCTACCAGCCCTGAACGGCCTTTCTTTTATATTTCGAGTACCACACACCAGGAACACTCCCTTGCTTTATATTTATCAAAACATTCCTTATGCGCTCACGTCGCGATTTTTTACAGAAACTCACAATTTCTGCTATCGGTCTGCCACTCATGAAATGTTCCGAATCCGTAAGCGGTTCCACCGCAGGCATCGCAGCCTACAATGGACCGGTGCTGCGGGTGGCCATCATGGGTTTGGGCAGCTATGGCAACCGCGTAGCAGAAGCAATTAAAGATTCTAAGAAATCAAAACTTGTAGGTGCTATCAGCGGTACGCCATCCAAAATCAAAGAGTGGCAGAGCAAGTATGGAATACCTGATGAAAACTGCTATAACTATGAAAATTTCGACAGGATAAAGGACAACAAAAACATTGACGCAGTTTACATCATTACTCCAAATGCATTACACCACGACCAAACGATAAGGGTTGCTAAAGCAGGCAAGCACGTGATCTGCGAAAAACCGATGGCCATAAATGCAAAAGAAGGGCGAGAAATGGTTGATGCTTGTAAAAAAGCAAATGTAAAGCTGCTGATAGGATACAGAATGCATTTTGAGGCGAATACCTTAGAGATCATTCGCATGAGAAATGAAGGGGAGCTTGGAAAGGTTTTGTTTTTCCAGGGACTCAGCGGATTCAGAATAGGCGATCCAACCCAATGGCGTTTGAACCGGCAGCTTGCCGGTGGTGGAGCTATGATGGACATCGGTATCTATTCGGTAAATGGCGCACGCTACATGGTGGGCGAAGAACCTGTGTGGGTAACAGCACAGGAAACGAAAACCGATCCAGAGAAGTTCAAGGAAGGAGTAGATGAAACCATTACCTTTCAACTGGGCTTTCCTGGCGGAGCAATTGCATCCTGCCTATCCACCTACAGCATGGGGCACCTTGATAGATTTTTCTTAAATGGTGAAAAAGGTTTTGCTGAACTGCAACCGGCCACGGGCTATGGCCCCATAAAAGGACGCACTAACAAAGGAGAGCTCAATCTTCCTCACAAAACTCACCAAACGGTTCAAATGGACGAAATGGCGGAAATTATCCTGCAAGGCAAAAAGCCTATTGTTCCTGTTGATGGAGAAGAAGGACTGAAAGACCTCGTGATTATGGATGCTATTTACAAGGCTGTAAAATCAGGTTCAAAAGAAGCCATCAAATATTGAACTGATTACATTAGTGCTGGCGCACTTCCGCATTAAAATTGTCGCTTACACCGTACGCAGCACTT
Source organism: Chitinophagaceae bacterium (assembly GCA_035644775.1). Classification (GTDB taxonomy): domain Bacteria; phylum Bacteroidota; class Bacteroidia; order Chitinophagales; family Chitinophagaceae; genus Flavisolibacter. The sequence continues at coordinate 5,566 of DASQNW010000251.1, forward strand.
ACTCTTATTGCCTAACTTAAGCGATTCTGAAGCTACAGGCAAACTATCAGGTATTTTACTTGCGATTGTAGAAAGAACACTTGCAGAGTAAACGTGTTTGCACGCTCTTGAAATGTTTTGTTACGAAGTTGGTAAATGCGGTTAAACTTTTTAGAAAAGAAAGCTTCGAACCTGCATTCTCAACAACACTCAAACTGCAATTATGAAAACTAAGATCCTTATCTGTACCGCCATCATCATTACTGCCCTTGTAAACTTCGCCTGTCAAAAAGAATCGAGGAGTTCTACTTTGCGTATACGCATGACCGATGCACCAACAGCTTTAGAAGAAGTAAATGTGGATCTCCGGGAGATCAATATCAAGTTTCAAGACGACAACAGCAGCTGGGTGAGCATGAACACGAAAGCTGGCATTTACAATCTTTTAGGGCTACAGAATGGTGTAGACACGCTGATTGGCGAAGGCACCTATCCTGAAGGTAGCAAAGTGAAGGAAATAAGATTTGTATTAGGACCAAACAATAGCGTTAAAGAAAACGGAGTAGTATATCCACTCGTAATCCCTAGCGGTGGGGAGTCAGGATTGAAAATAAAATTTGACAAGGACCTTCGCAAGCCGCTTGACTCTGTATTGATTGATTTTGATGCAGCGTTATCCGTGGTTAAGGAAACCAGCGGCTACAAATTGAGGCCCGTACTCAAGATCAAATAAACAACCCCCTTTCATTATATACCAAGGCTGCCCTTAAGCAAGGCAGCCATTTTTATTTTTAGCAAGAATGAACACCAAGAATAGATAGATGATGTGTGCTTTACCATCGTCGGAACTTCTTGTCGCAGTGCTATGGATTTTTTTTACCTTTTGCTCAATTACATAGTAAGACATATGCAAAGACGTGATTTTGTAAAAAACATTTCCATTGCTTCGGCAGGGCTTACCATTTGCAATTTTCCCATCTTCGGTCGTAATGCACCAAGCAACAAAGTGGTAGTAGCGGTTATGGGTGTATATAGTAGAGGAAGTTACCTGGCGCAAAGTTTTGCTCAGCTTCCCAACGTGGAAGTTGCCTACCTCTGCGATGTTGAAGACAAGGCCATACAAAACGGGCTGGACGCGATGAAAAATGTGCAACGCAAACCAACCGTTGTCAAAGACATTCGACTTCTTGTTAAGCAAAAAGATTTCGACGCGTTGATTATTGCAGCACCCGACCATTGGCATGCTCCGGCTGCCATACTTGGAGCAAAAAACGGGAAACATGTGTTCGTTGAAAAGCCACTTGGACACAATCCTTATGAAGGAGAATTGCTGGTTCAAGCTGCGCAAAAATTTCGCAGGCATATTCAAATGGGAAATCAAAGAAGATCATTTCCTTCTTTAATAGAGGCTGTGAAACTGGTGCGGGAAGGTGCAATAGGAGAACCGTACTTCGGAAAAGCGTGGTACACCAACAACAGGGCTTCCATAGGTGTTGGGAAGAAAATAGCGGTTCCTGCTTCGCTTGATTTTAATTTATGGCAAGGACCTGCACCTCGGGTAGCTTTCCAAGACAATCTGGTGCACTACAATTGGCATTGGTTCTGGAACTGGGGCACAGGCGAAGCTTGCAACAACGGAACCCATGAAATAGATTGTTGCCGGTGGTTTTTGGGAGTAGATTTTCCAAAGAAGGTGACTTCGTCAGGTGGCCGTTATGCGTTCAAAGATGACTGGCAAACACCAGATACACAAGTTGCATCTTTTGAATTTGGAAACAAAGCCGTGATCACCTGGGAAGGGCGAAGCTGTAATAGCTATCCGGTTGAGGGCAGTGGCAGAGGATTTATCATCAATGGTACAAAGGGAAGCCTGTTGAATAACGGTGGAGGTGACTATAAGATATTTGATGAGAAGAATAAGTTGGTAAAAGAGGTGAAGTCTGAAGTAGTGCCTGATCCCAATAATCCAATCAGCGCCAGCGGCAACTTAGACCTTTATCATTTCGACAATTTCATTAAAACCATTCGTGGGGAGGCAACGCTCACTGCTCCTGTATCAGAAGGGCATAAATCTGTGCTGCTCTGTCATCTGGCCAACATTGCACAGCGCACTGGACGCAACCTCACCTGCGATCCTGCTAATGGGCGCATTGTCAACAGCACCGAAGCAATGAAATTGTGGAAGAGAACATATGAAAAAGGATGGGAACCAACTTTAAGTTGAGTTTATTGCACTGAAATTTCTTGAGCACCCGATGTTAACCTGGTTGTTTTATTCTTCCATACAAAGCTTCCTTCAAGATTTTCGGGAAGGGTGATGCTACCGGATAGACCTGCTCCGTTCCGCCTTAGATTAACAACGATCATACCGTTGGGATGTGGCATTTTTCCTTCTACCCACTGCAACTTTCCAAGTTGTGGTTTGATGAGCACGCTTGAGAAACCCGGCGATGCGGGTTCTATGCCACAGACGGTAGCCAGAAAATCATAATTTGGACTTGCACTCCAGGCATGGCAGTCAGAACGCGTAGGTTCCGGCCTCTCGGCAAAAGTAGTCAGACCAAGAGCAATCATATCGTGCCATGGTTGAAGCATATTTGTATATTTCTCTCCCAGTCCTGCTTTTTTAAAAGCCTGGTTCAAGTAAAAGCGATAATATATTGTGCATTGAATAATAGAAGTGTCAGCTTCGATCCTTTGCAATAAATCTGCAGTGTATTTTAGGGGGACTGCATCGGATAACACTGCCATCACATTCGCATGCTGACTAAACTCTTTTTTGTCGGGCGTATCTGCCAACATCTGTTTCGCTCCATCCCAACATAGTTTGTATGTGGCAGTTCTAAGTTTCTGTGCCAAAGCTTTGTACCGCTTTGCCTTGCTGCTTCGCTTGAAAGCATTAAAGAGCCGTGCTGCCCTATCTAAAGTGTATACATATTGCAGCGTCAAAATGGAAGAGTGCCCCTCCAAAGCACCAGCAGGCACTCCGCTTAGTTCATCTCTCCCTTTCCACGGCCACTCATTTGGCCAATCCACAAAGTGCCAGAAGGGCATTTTTCCCAACATACTGTTAGCCGTGACATACTGCTCATGCCACGCCAAAACTTTTTCTATTGCAGGCAAAAAAGACGCAATGAAATCATCATCTTTCCGGAGCATCCAGTAGTCGTGTATCATGCTGACCCAAAACAATGAGAATGGTGGAATTACCTGCTGCATACTTGAAGGATACCTGCTTTGCGTCAGTCCTTCTTTTATGATTGATTGGTGAAATTGCTGCAATGCATTTCTCATCAACCTGTCATCACCCGACACATACAGCGAAATCAATGCCTGTATTCTAGTGTCGCCAACATACTGCAGCTGCTCGTAATACGGGCAGTCCATAAACGATTCATACGCACAGAGGCGAGCTGTACGCCATCCGACATTCCATATGTCTTTCAAAGAACTGTCGCTGCTTTTAAAGCTGGCAATTTCCTGGTAGGGATATGCTGAAAACCTGCTGTAGTAATCATGGATAGTAAGCGGCAACTGATGGTTCTCAATCTTCAACTCAACGTACCTGAAAGTGCGGTACCACAGGGAACGGAACAATCTGTTTTCTCCACCATCGAGTATAAAAA
>DASQNW010000252.1:0-4304 GCA_035644775.1 Chitinophagaceae bacterium
TATATCCCAATCCCAGATAGCATCCTGCGTAGCTTTGGCAACAAGATCAAATCGTTCTTTGTCGCATTTCAGCTGGTATGATAAGCTCTGTAGCTGTTTATTCTTGCGAACAATATCCTGTGCCGTTTGTATCTGGAACAAAGCACCCCGCCGCATCTCAATTTCATGCATCACGAGACTGGCAAAGCGCACCAGTAAGCTTTTGTCGTTTTCAGAAAAGGTTCGGGGTATAGTATCTACAATACAGGCAGTGCCAATTTGAAAGCCTTCTTTTGTAGTAAGTGGCGCACCTGCATAAAAGCGGATGCCCCCTGTAGAAGACACATAAGGATTGTTCTGAAAACAAGCTTCACCTGAAGCATCTTCAATAACAAGTGGCTCAGTTCCTAAAATGGTTAAAGAACACAAGCTATCTTCTCTTCTAACTGCCTCCCTGTCAAAAGGCCCCACCTTGGATTTATAAAAAATAGTCTCTTTATCCACCAGCGAGATAAATGCCATAGGCGCTTTGAACACTTGGGCCATCATCTGGGTGATGTTGTCAAAAGCACTTTCAGCAGACGTATAAAGGATCTCAAAACTGTGTAAGGCTTCTAACCGCTGCTCATCATTTTGTGGAATGATTCCACGCGCCAAGGTCTCTAACATACAGCAAATAGCATTAAAGGGAAACTAAACGGTATAGGCATCAAAAGCTGAACCAACTAAATATTTTTACCTGGGTCAGAATCTATGTCGCATAGTTTTAAAATGAAATGTCCTATCCTCAATCCAAAACAGGCATAGTCTTTTCTACAATACCCTAAAATTTAAAGCATGGCAAAAGCAAGCTCGAAAACAGCACCTTCAAAAAATGCAGGCGCGGGTGCAAATGACTCTTTACTACAAGAATTGTTTGTGGATTCATTAAAGGATATTTATTATGCGGAGAAGGCCCTTACAAAAGCACTTCCCAAAATGCAGAAAGCGGCCACTTCTGAGCAACTGGTTGCTGCTTTTACAGAGCACCTAACCGTTACTGAAGGACAGGTGAAGCGATTGGAACAGGTGTTTGAAAGCATTGGGGAAAAAATAGGCAGCAAAAAATGCGAAGCCATTGAAGGGCTGATCAAAGAGGCAGAAGGCATTATTGAAGATACCGATGCAGGTACTTCTACAAGGGATGTGGGTTTGATTCTTGGAGCACAAAAGGTAGAACATTATGAAATTGCTTCTTATGGTGGGTTGCGCCAACTGGCAGTAACACTTGGTTACACGCAAGCAGCAGACTTGTTGCAGGAAACCTTGGATGAAGAAAAAGAAACAGACTTATTGTTGACCGATATTGCTGAAAACAATATTAATTACGAAGCAGCAGCAGAAAAAGAGTAAGAATTATCTCTTTGTAGTACTAATGGAAATGCCAGGAGTTAATAGCTGCTGGCATTTCCATTAGTATTTTTTCTAATTGCAACTGGATAATCAAATATACTTAATAATGAGTGGCTGTATAACGTAACTAAACGCCTGGATATCGAACCTGACAATGTGCAAGAGCTCTATACCGAAGAACCTGCTTTTCAGATATTCGGACGAAAAATTGCCGAGATGTTGTCCCTTATGATTAGTTCCCAAACAAATAGTCTTTTAACCCTGGCACCGGAAGAGCGTTACAAAGCCGTGATCGATGAGGAACCTTATATTATACAACGAGTACCAAAATACATGATCGCTTCCTACATTGGCATAAAGCCGGAACACCTTAGCCGCCTTGGCAGAAGTTTAAACGACTAGACCAGGAATTTCCAATGACCTAACCCTTAGCCTGTGAGGTTTTAGGTGCGTAGCAAAGATTAGTTCAATTACAGCCACAGCTTACAAAACCCAAGACGAGCAGAACTGGTATGAAAACTGTATAGTAGAGTTTGGAGAAAGGCAAGTTTATGACCCAATTAGAAAACAACGACATAATAAAAGCTTATCATTCTTTCTTGGAAGACAAAGCCTTTCCTTGTGTAGCAGCTAAGGCGGCTATGGCACGAAACCAAGTGCATTGTTTTGTAGCAGCTCATATGGCTTGTCCTAAGGACGATACCGCTATCTTACGCTTTCTTTACGAATTTGTAGATACCTATCGAAAATCGGAAGCTTCCTTTCATAGTGCGGCAATTCTTTTCAAAGGTCCGGTAATGAGCCATGAAGAAGCTTTTGATGCCTTGCTCTGGCAACGACTGCAAGCCTTGGCAGATCTGGACGCTGCAAGCTATCCGTATGATGACCGGGTGAATAATAACCCTTTTTCACCAAAGTTTAGCTTTAGCCTGAAAGCTGAAGGTTTTTTTGTGATCGGGCTTCATCCTGCAAGTAGCCGCCCCGCACGGCAATTCGCTTATCCCGCGTTGATCTTTAACCCGCATGCCGAATTCGAGAAATTACGCACCACGCAATCCTATGAAAAAATGAAGCATATTGTGCGGGGTAAAGACATGATGTACTCCGGTTCAATCAATCCAATGTTGACTGATTTTGGTACTGCATCAGATGTGTATCAATACAGTGGAAAGCAATATGACACCGACTGGCAATGCCCTCTAAAAACAAATCATGCAAAACCTCAACATCATCCCGCCCCGTAGTGGCGTTTCATTTATACTAAAAAAAGAACAGCGGCTGAAAGTAGTTGATATAGAAGGCGAACAGGTTTCCGATTTTATCTGCTATAATTTGCATGACAAGGCGGAATATCTTTCCTCCGGTCGAACTATAGACTATGCCGAAACTATCTTTCTCACTACCGGTCACCCTTTCTACTCTAACCGAAGCAACATTATGTTTGTCATTGTAGAAGATACGGTGGGGCGCCACGATTTTCTCCTTACGCCTTGCAGCGCTGATACTTTCAAAATTATCTATGGGCACCAAGACCCGCACAGGGGTTGTTTTGGCAACCTTTGCGAAGCCTTGAAAGACTTTGACATTAGCCCGGATGCCATTCCCATCTCTTTCAATGTTTTCATGCATGTTACAGTTAATGGTGAGACAGGTAAAGTAGATGTGCTGCCACCGAAAAGTAAAGCTGGTGACTATATAGTTATTGAAGCAAAGATGGACCTAATTGTGGGCTTGACCGCTTGCTCGGCAGAAATGTCAAACAACTACGCCTTTAAACCCATTGGATGGAAAGTAGAGTCCGAGTAGTTCTTTTCTTTTTCATTTGAAAGGGTATGCACAAGTCCCGGATACAAATACTATGAATTGCGCCACGCAGGTTGATGTTAGCAGTTATTTTTCTTTTTTAAAAATCCTATGGTTATGACAAACTGTCTTAGTGCAATTATCAATACAGCTACTAGATCGCGGAGCTATTGTTCATTAATCAATTCTGTTCATCAACTACACCTTCACACAAAAGTAAAAATTACTTAGCGGCTTTCAAAAACATAGGCTTTTAGAAAATTATATTGGCAGTGCTATATTGAACACAATTGCTGTTTGATTAATCATTCGCAGATCGTTGAGCTTCGCTAAAAATCTGTAGTTTGTAAATAAATCCGTGTATGGCTACTGCTTTAAATCGTTCGCTTGGTTTACGCTTGGTCGTGGTCATTGTTATTGGCAATATAATCGGATCGGGAATTTATAAGAAAGTGGCCCCTATGGCCGCAGAACTGCATTCACCCGGATGGGTGCTCTTTTGCTGGATATCGGGTGGGATCATTACGCTGTTTGGCGCCTTGAGCAATGCGGAAGTTGCCGGCATGCTTGCAGACACGGGTGGGGAGTATGCTTATTATAAAACCATTTATAACCGTTTCTTTGCTTTTATTTTTGGCTGGTCGCTGTTCACCGTTATTCAAACGGCAGCCATTTCTTCTTTAGCATATGTCTTTGCGCAGTCGCTGCATAGCATCTTTCCACTGCCGCCTTTATTGCCTTCATTGGGCCGCATCCATATTGGCGGGATATTTTATCCCTTTGCCGACCTTAATGTGAAACTGCCGGCCATTGTTTTGATACTATTCCTTACCTGGCTCAATGTCATAGGAATTAAGACTGGCGCCAACTTCAGTACAATTATTTTGCTTCTTGTTTTCGTCGGTATTATCACAATCATTGCAGCCGGCCTAGCAAGTGTCTCCGGTAATATATCCCACGTAGCACACTTGAAACCTTTAAATGACACTGCTGTTTCCCCTGGCAACGTTTTCACGGCCATGCTGTCTGCTTTCTGGGCCTACCAGGGTTGGGCCGGGATCGGTTATGTGGGAGGGGAAATCAAAAATCCACATAAAAACATTCCTAAAGGTATTGCCATTGGTGTGTTA
>DASQNW010000253.1:0-7336 GCA_035644775.1 Chitinophagaceae bacterium
GCTTGGGCAGTTCGTCTACTTCGTAACCCTCAGGCACGTGAATGGTCGCTATGTAAGTTTCATCCATTGTGTAGGGCATTTCAACAGGGTATACCCTATCAGCAGATTTAAATGGATTATCCTTCTGTGCTTCGCCAAATAGTGGATTTATGTACATGATGTCGTCGCTCTCAAATGGCATCGCAAACATGTAGTTAAGCTTCACAGGCACCTCAAAATTTTTCAAAGAATCAATACTCATCTCCTCTGACTTCACGTTTTCTCCAAATGTTTTTTTCAGTTCTTTAAACACTGACTCTTCTCCGTCTTCTTTAACCTTAGTACGCAGCTGGTATGACTCATAATAACCAAGATTCTGCGAAAAATTGCCACTCCATTTTCCTTTATCGTTCATAAGGAACAGAGATGTTACTTTACTTTCTTTGAGAGAGTCAGCAGACAGGTCTAAAGCTGCAGAAGTTTCATTTATTATGCGTGCCCAGCCATTATAGCATTCGGACGGCATTTTCCCGAAGCCAAGCTGCGCATGTGATGCATCGAGATAGTACACCTGGTTGTCAATTGAAGCATGACAAACGACATAGTTGAAGCGGTTGATTATTGGATACAGCTCATAAGAGTAACCATGTTCTCTTGTGCTCAGTAGAACCGGTGACGCATCGATTTTTTCGTGCCTCAACATCGAAGTGAGTAACAGGTTCAGTTCAGAGACTGTACCTTTTTTCGACTTGAAAACGTTTCTGAGCGGTTGCTGTATGAAGATGGCATTGTGACCCGTGCAAACAAAATTGTCCCGCACATAATTGAATATATTCTTTGCCTTCTGCAATGACGTAGCTGCAGAACCAACAATCGGCCTTAGTTCATCAGACATCCAGTTATTGTTGGAGCTTAGAGATTTTCCAAAATCATCATCTTCCAGGAGTTCTTTGGTAAACTGTGGCCATGAGCGCATTACCTGACGGTGCTTAAGAGGGTACCTGTACTCAGACAACTGAAACTCCAACCTGGCTATATGATTCTTTAAGGTAGAAGTAAATTTTTCAGCCTTTAGCTCTGGTACATTTTTCATCACCCACCTATAATCGGAAACAGCAGCCGGCAGAACTTCTCTTTCGGTTTTTTGAGTGCTGCTTGCATCGGCAACATGATAGGTTTCTCTTCTTTCCTTTTTTTCGTTGATGAAAAAGGGAATATACCCCTGGCCTATGAAAATATAACCGAAGAATTCTGGCAGCGTTAGTTTATACTCGCTCCACAACGCAGGTGCGGATCCCTGAAAAGACCAGGGTTCGAGATTGAACAGAAATGGTGAAGTGGTCTTGTACTCGATGTCGATTATGGTGCCTTCTTTCACGTTTGGAAGAGTGAACTTTTTCACCAGTTTGTTTCTGCTTACTTTGTTCGTGAAAACAGCAGATTTATCCATCTTAGTCTCTACTATTTTACCATCTTCCAGGTTATAGCTTACGCCCCTGATGTAGTTCACTTCCTCTTCGACCGAGCGATCTGCATAAATGTACACTTCAAAATCAGCCTCGTTGTAGCCACTTTTATTGAGTATATGCACTCTCTTATGACGGGTAAACTCCAGTGAGAACCACCCCCTGTTGTTCCCGACAATTTCAGACCTTCCAACGTCGGCCAGCACAACCGCATCGGTGTTGCTGTCGATTTCATAAGATCTTTTTTCCAGGTCGGCAGTGGTGATTTTAGCGAATTTGTAATCAGAACTTTTTTGCGAGTAACTGTTAAGGAACAATACAACTAACAAGATGACAATAGGAGATTTTTTCATAGCAGAGCTTTGGTGAAACCAATATCTACATTATATTTTGAATATAAAAGCCTCACAAGACCTTTCTTCTAATTCTCAAATACCTACACTAATCTTTCATTAACGTTTATGAAATATGCATTTCACCACCTTTGTACAGTGGGCTCTATAGAACAACATACAAGATTAGTTAAGCAGCTATCGGCTCGTCATGGCTTCGATTATTGTGGCCTTGCCCGGGCAGAACCACTGCCTGATGATGCCCGACGCCTGGAGAAATGGCTAAAGAATGGACTACACGGAAGTATGGCTTACATGGAGAACTATTTCGACCTGCGTGTGGACCCCACCAAGCTGGTGCCCGGTGCGAAATCAGTAATCACACTACTGAAAAACTATTATCCGGCTAAAGAGCATGAGCAACCAGGTTTAAAAATTTCCAAGTATGCATGGGGGCATGACTATCATAATGTCATAAAAGAACAGCTGAAAAGCTACATCAGCGAGCTGCAGGACCAGATCGGTTACTTCGATGGACGAGGCTTTGTGGATTCGGCACCGGTACTTGAAAGAACTTGGGCACAGAAAAGCGGATTAGGATGGATAGGCCGAAACGGAAACCTTATTACCAAGGATAGTGGATCGTTCTTTTTTATAGCCACTCTCATCGTTGACTTACCACTTGAATTTGATGATCCGTTTGCAAAAGATTTTTGCGGAAGCTGCACACGTTGTATAGATGCCTGCCCCACTGAAGCCATTTTGCCGGGAAATGTAGTGGACGGAAGTAAGTGCATTTCGTATTTCACCATAGAACTAAAAGAGGAGACTATACCCGGTGAAATGAAAGGAAAATTTCAGAACTGGATGTTTGGCTGTGACATCTGCCAGGATGTTTGCCCATGGAACAGGTTTAGCACTCCAACTACCGAAACAGCATTTCAGCCCCTTCCTGAACTTTTCAATTTCACTACTAAAGATTGGGAAGCATTGACTGCAAATGCTTTCAAGCAGCTGTTTGGGAAAAGCCCGCTGAAGCGAGCTAAGTTAAAAGGCCTGCAACGGAACATTAGCTTTCTAAGAGACGGGCAGGCTTAGAACTGTACACCCGTGCGCACTGATATTCTCCTTAAACCATAGTTCAATCTTTCTTTGCTTCCAGGGCAGAAACCCGTTGTGCAAGGTATACGGTTGGTTCTTTCTTCCTCAAAAGTCTTAATGCTATAGCCGATGTTAAGTAAAATGGCTGTTGTTTTTCCCAGAGGAATTTTGTGGCCCAAGCCTGCATCCCCATACCAGCCATTGCCGTAGTTACTCGAAAACCAGGGATTCTCATCGGCGCGGTATACCCAAGGGAGGTTTGCTCCAATGGCTCCATAAACAAAGAATGGAAAGCTTCGGTACTTCAGGTTTTTTCTTACATCCACAAATGCCGTCACAGATCTGTAGTAGTAATAATCGAGCCCGGCACCCGCCCCGGCAGAAAGCCCTTTCCACCGCACTCCATTGATGCTTTGCAGCTGTAGCTCGGACGCACTTGCTCCTGCCAAAAACCCAACCTGATTTATTGAAGTGAAACGTAACTTCTCATCCTGCGTCCTTTCGGGAACCTGCGACTGCGACCTCGCGGCTGCACCCCCAAACAGCAGCAAAAAACACATGAACAATTTCATGGAAATTATTTTGAAATGGTGATCTTGCTTAACTGCTGAATGTTGTTTGGATTGCTGTAGCCAAACTGATAAAGTCCGTCGCTTGCAACAACAATAGCCACTCCATTATATGCGATCACATCAAAGGTTTGCAAATTGGGTATTTGTTTTATCAGCTTCAGGTTTGTTGGTAACGTGGCATCATAAACCTTAAGGCCGTCATCGCCGTCGCAGATAAATAAAAGATTTCCGTCTTTTGATAAACCATGAGGGTTTTTCATTTGATATGTTTTCAGGAGCACAGGCTGCGAAAGAACTGACACGTTTAACACCTCCAGTTGATTAGTGAAGCCCATGCAGGCAGTGCCTGACCTAAGGGTGACGTAAGCATGTTTATCATCTGCTATCACAGGATCGCAGCTACGCACGTGGCTAAACTCGCTCAACTTCTGAGGTTGATCAACATTACTGATATCATAAATAAACATACCCGATGCTGATCCAATAAATAGTCTGTCTTTAAAAGGATAAACTGTTTCAATGTTGAAGCCCACCTGCTTTTCAGTAACATAAAAGGGCCGGGCGGCATCGTTGATGTTGAATACTTTTAGCTCCTGCATGCCAACAGTGTACAATCTTTTATCTACTATAGTAAATCTTGCCATTGATCCACTAATGCCCGGAGCAGCCGATGCACTTGATTTGGCGCCATCAGCAGAGCTGGCGAACGTAACAAACGCTCGTCCATTTTCAAATCGGTTCCAGCCAGAAGTTGTATAGTCTTCAGTAACAGTAGTGTCTTTCTGTATCCAATCAACAATCACTTTGCCCGAGTCGGGAGAAAAAAAGCTGTTGTAATACCTGTGCGGAAATACATTCTCAACCACCTTCGTGAGCTTTGGTTGCAATGGGCTTGAAATATCAATAGCAACAAGGTCCGTGTAAAGGTCGGCATACAAAGTAGTGCCTTTTACAGCAATATCAACGTTGCCCGGAATATCTATAAAAGCAATATTCCTTGGCTGGGTTGGAATAGCGTTATCAATGATGTGAACGCCCTTATCTACTTCATTTAAAAAGATATAGTTGCCCAGGATAAACAACTTTCCGGGATGCCGTACCTCGCGTTCATCATTTGCCCTGATGTTGGCTCTTACCTCCGCTGTTGTTTTATAAACAGGCCGGTGAATAGTATACGTGTATGTTCGTGTAATGTTATCCTTTATACATGCTGATAAGGAAAAAGACAACAACAAAATAATTAGAAACGAACCAATAGGAAAGTTTTTCCTTTTCATATGAAGCAGTTTTAAACGTTGACAGTAGCAATGCTATAAGCGTTGCGCCTTTAGAAAGAAATGCCTGATTTAATGCCGAAAGAAAAAAGGTGCTCCGGAGAGTCAGATGTTTTTTTGTGCAAACCTAATATGCCGTACTGCACCTGTGGTCCAGCAGACCAAACAAACTTGTTATGGTTAACTATATTGTAGCTAATAGAACTGAATAGCTGTATGTTCATCTTTCTAAGAGCATCTTGATCCCTGAAATAAACATTAGCTCTGGAATTATAATCTACCGCATTGCTAAAGAACAGGTAACCAAATGCTACACCGTGCTGCACATAGACGGGAACTTTCCTGAGCACCTGATATTCAATACCTAAAGGAAGTTCTATGTAATGATACTTGTTGATATGCATGGACTTTGCGGAATCGTTCTGGTAAAAACGTGTAGCCAGTGCGCTGTTGTTATCAAGATACAGAGTCTGATTACTTACGGCTGTACCTACAGGCAACCTCGTAGAATAATAGCTGTAATAAAGACCTGTAACAATATTGCTCTTCTTTCGCAGAATATGTTTAGCACTAAGTCCAATGCTTAGGGCAAGCCCCCGCTGGGGCTTAGAAGGAGGGCTGTTGAAAACACCTCCATTGCTTACTCCGCCCGGAAAACCGCTCTGGAAATTAGCTTCTTGCGCTGCTTTTGCACCCAGACTAGCTAGTAAACCGTTCTTCAAACCTGACCTGCCTGCTGCTGTGTGAAAGCCAATTTTCCATTTTGCAGCACCAGGTTTTTTTGGCACTTGGGCTACAAGCTTCTCCAAGACAGTTTCTGGATCTTTGCCGGCGCTGTCTTTCTCACGTGTGGACGACTTGTTGCTCACGGAGTCGATATCGTAAATAGTTGCCACGTTCACGTTCTTATCGTTGTCGCTTTCCTCTTTCAACACCTGTGTACCCTCCTCAGCCGATGTTTGGTTGGTGCTGTTTGCCCTATGGCTTCCTGTAACACCGATGGCGTTTGGTGCCTCAAGGACGCTGGAAGATATTCCTGTTCGAGGGGTATTCGTCGGAAGAATTACCTCTTCGACAATTGAAAATTTTGGCTTCGATGCCGATATATCAATAGTTGATGAAGGAAGATCAACTGGTTTATTCGGAACACTGATCCCCTTTGCATCTTCAGGGACGGGAGCAGTAACCCGATGGTCAGAATTGCCATTAGCAGAAGGCATACTGTGATTACCAACGGAGGGCTTCGGTTTATTCGAAATAGAATTGATGCCGAGCCAAAAGAAGCCGGTAGTAACTGCTAACAGAGGAAACATCCAAAAGATGATTCGTTTTCTTTCTTTCCGCTTTTTGATCTGCGCCTGAACATTTTGCCAAACAGGCGCTGAAGGAGTAAACGACAACTCCCCCATTTTTTGTTGCACCTGTTTTTCAAAACTATTTTCCTGCATAGAGATTAATTTTTTTTTCTGCATTCAATTTTTCAATCCAGCTTATCAATAGACCTCTTGCACGGGCATATTGAGAACGTGAAGTACCCTCGTGAATGCCCAATATCTGCCCTATTTCCACATGAGTAAACCCCTCAACTGCATGCAAATTGAATATGGTTTGATAGCCTGGCGGTAATTGCCTAATGAGTTCTGCAAGCTCTCGTGCACCCATGCGCATTTCGGGATTGTATTCATCAACCACATGCAGCAGGTCATCTGTGTACACCAGGTCGCTTTGATACCTGGTATTCTTCTTTAGGTAGTTTATGGCTGTATTGACCATAATTTTTCTGATCCAGCCTCCCAGTTCCCCCTCAAATTTGAATTGGTGGAGCTTGTCGAATACCCTTACGAAGCCTTCCTGCAATACATCTTCTGCATCCGCCATTGATTTAGTATAGCGGTAGCAGACGCCCAGCATTGGTCCTGCAAAAAGCTCATACAGCTGCTTTTGTGCAGCAGAATCGCCTTTTAAGCAGCCTTTTACCAGCTGGTAACAATCCATTCCTTTAATTAGGTTTGATGTTTGACAACACGAAATCTATAATCGTTGCAGCGAACTCTTTAAAACTTTGACTGAATCTCTGGCTTTGTTCGTGGCCTTACTCCCACCGAAAAGCTTTTACAGTAAAAAAATAGACGACTATTCCCCATCCAACTAGTATGAGTATTTGAGGCCAACAGTCTGCAAGGTAAGCTCCTTCAAAGGCAACATTTCGCAAGGCATCATTAAAAGCAGTGAGAGGAAGAATGTTGATAAAACCATGTATCGACTCCGGTAAAGCTGATTTGGGAAAGAAGGTGCCGGACAAAAAATATTGTGGAAACATGAACAAATTTGAATAAATGGGAATCACATTCTGGTTTCTGGCAACACCACTTACAAAAAAACCAAAACCCAGAAAAACCAGGAGCGCCAGGCAACTTAGTGTGAGCATGTCAATGAAAGTGAGTAAACCATGTGCAAGCGTAAAGTTGTACACGAAATAGCCGAACAAAATAAGCACGACAACTGTCATGAGCTGAAAAATCACTTTCGACAACCCTTCACCGAGAATAATAAACACCCGTTTGATGGGAGTAGAATACAGCCTCTTCAAGACCAGGTTCTCTCTTAAGGAG
>DASQNW010000254.1:0-21728 GCA_035644775.1 Chitinophagaceae bacterium
ATGGTAGTAAAAAAGACTTTGCACCGAAGCTGATTGAGGACAATAAGATCAGAACCTATCTCAATGCCCGTATTAACAAAGGCGGCATTGCTAAGATCGTTATCGAGAGAACATTGGGTAAGCTCATTGTTACTATCCATACATCAAAGCCAGGGATCATCATTGGAAAAGGTGGCGGAGAAGTGGACAGAATAAAAGAGGAACTGAAGAAGCTCACCGGCAAAAACGATGTGCAGATCAACATCCTTGAGATTCGCCGTCCCGAACTCGATGCTCAAATTGTAGGTGATACCATTGCCCGTCAGATCGAGAATCGTATAAACTATAAGAGAGCGATTAAAATGGCTATTGCTTCTGCGTTACGCATGGGTGCAGAAGGAATAAAGGTGAAAGTAAGCGGTCGTTTAGGCGGTGCCGAAATTGCCCGCACAGAAGAAATAAAGCAAGGCCGTACTCCCTTGCACACCTTTCGTATGGATATCGATTATGCCAACGTATTTGCATTAACGGTTTATGGGAAGATAGGTATCAAGGTTTGGATTTGTAAAGGAGAAGTGCTTACAAAGCGTGATCTCAATCCAAACTTTGTTGGTGGCAAAAGTGATGTAAGCGACAGAAGGGAGAGAAGAGACCCTGGTATGGATAGAAGAGACAATAGAGGCGGAGGCGGACGCGATTTCAACAGGGGCCGTGGCGAGAGGAGATAAAGCAATTCTAACAAGATGGGTTTCAGTTAGCTACTGCAAACCGCAAAAAAGATAATTATGTTACAGCCGAAAAGAACGAAGCACCGGAAAATGCAGAAGGGTCGCATGAAAGGCGATGCTAAAAGAGGTACTACTATCTCCTTTGGTTCTTTTGCATTGAAATCGCTGGATAGTCACTGGATCACTGACCGCCAAATTGAAGCTGCACGTCAGGCATTGACACGACACATGAAACGTGAGGGTAACGTGTGGATCCGCATTTTCCCGGATAAGCCCATCACCCGCAAACCATTGGAAGTACGTATGGGTAAGGGTAAAGGAAACCTCGAGTTCTGGGCTGCGGTTGTGAAGCCAGGCCGCATTCTTTTTGAAGTTGATGGCGTGACCGAGGAAATCGCAAAAGGTGCTCTGGATCTTGCAGCAGGCAAACTGCCGATAGCTACCAAGTTTGTGAAACGCCGTGACCTTATGGGTATATAGAAATATCCGGCGGTGTTCTGGGAGTATGCACCGGTCAACAATTTAGAATTGTCAAATTTTATACAATGTCAAAGACAGTAGATTTTAAAAAAAGCATTGAAGGATTAAGTGAGCAAGACCTTCAGGCCAGAGTACGGGAAGATGAGATGAGGCTAAAAAAATTGGAGTTTGCTCATGCACTGTCGCCGTTAGAAAACCCAATGAATATCCGCAACCTCCGCAGGGAATTGGCGCGTTTGAAAACTGAACTAAGAAAAAAACAACTAAGTGCGTAACTGGCTATAGATAGAGCTGCAAGGCTCAAGAAACAAAATATAGCTTAAAGCTTACAATATGGCTGAAGCAACAACAACGAGAAATTTAAGGAAAGAAAGAATTGGTGTGGTAACCAGCAACAAAATGACTAAGACCATTACGGTTGCAGTAGAAAGAAAGGTAAAACATCCAATCTACGGTAAGTTCATTAAAAAAACTACCCGGTTCCATGCTCACGATGAGAAGAATGAAGCAAGCATTGGTGACGTGGTTCGCATTATGGAGACCCGGCCGCTGAGCAAGACCAAACGTTGGAGATTAGTGGAGATTGTTGAGAAAGTGAAATA
Source organism: Chitinophagaceae bacterium (assembly GCA_035644775.1). Lineage (GTDB taxonomy): Bacteria > Bacteroidota > Bacteroidia > Chitinophagales > Chitinophagaceae > Flavisolibacter. The sequence continues at coordinate 1,790 of DASQNW010000254.1, forward strand.
ATGCCCCTGCAAGTAGCGCAACAGCTACTTGGTATGGTGAAACATATTCGATAATAAAATTGAAAACTAAACCCTCTGATGAGGGATTGGGAGGCTAAAATGATCCAGCAAGAATCACGATTGAACGTAGCAGACAACAGTGGTGCCAAAGAAGTTCTTTGTATCCGTGTGTTGGGAAATAGTGGTCAGCGATATGCCAGGGTTGGAGATAAAATAGTAGTAACAGTGAAAGATGCTATTCCCGCAGGTGGTATCAAGAAAGGTACGGTAGCAAAGGCAGTGATTGTACGCACCACAAACAAGTTGCGTCGGAAAGATGGTTCTTACATCCGGTTCGATGATAATGCAGTCGTAATCTTAAACCAGGCAGATGAGCCAAGAGGTACCCGCATCTTTGGTCCGGTAGCAAGAGAGCTTCGCGACAAAGGCTACATGAAGATCATCTCGTTGGCTCCGGAAGTACTGTAGCCATAGCTGTTGATCAGGGATAGAAAGTACAAGAGTGCGACGCAAGGGACGACAAATAGTAGTTGATAGCTGATTCAATAATTTCCTGGCAGTATCAGGATAAACAAAAACTCCCGCAGGGACAAGGTTAAGCAAAATGAAAACAAGATTTAAACCAAAGTACAATATCAGGAAAGGCGACCAGGTTGTGGTAATAGCCGGTGATGACAAAGATGTAAAGAAGCCGCGCCTGGTGAAAGAAGTACTGGTTGATGAAGGTAAAGTGATTGTTGAAGGTGTTAACATCATCACGAAGCACACGAAACCTTCTGCGCAAAATACCAAAGGTGGTATCGTTAAAAAAGAAGCACCCATCAACATCAGTAACGTGATGCTTTGGGACGCCAAAACTAAAGCTTCAACTAAGATCAAAAGATCGAGAAGTGAAGACGGCAAAATTGTTAGAACAGCAAAAAAATCTGGGGAGGTAATTAAATAATGGCAACAGCAACGTATACTCCTAGACTGAAAGATAAATACAAGCAGGAAGTGATTCCGGCGTTGATGAAACGCTTTGGTTACAAATCGATCATGCAGGTGCCAAAGCTGGAGAAAATCGCAATCAACCGCGGTGTTAACGGAGCGGTTACGGACAAAAAGCTCGTGGACATAGCCTTAGATGAAATGACAACGATCAGCGGGCAGAAAGCGATTGCTACCATGTCTAAAAAGGACATTTCTAACTTCAAGTTGCGCAAGAATATGCCTATTGGCGCCCGTGTAACATTGCGTGGTGATAAGATGTACGAATTTCTGGATCGCTTGATTTCTGTGGCACTACCACGCGTTCGGGATTTTAAAGGGATCAATGAAAAGTCTTTCGACGGCCGTGGCAACTATACCATGGGCGTAACAGAGCAAATCATTTTTCCGGAGATTGATATTGATAAGGTGAACCGGATCACAGGTATGGATATCACATTTGTGACCACCGGCAAGAATGACGAAGAAGCTTATGAGTTATTGAAAGAGCTGGGAATGCCTTTTAAGAACGTAAAAAAATAATAGTTCTGGTAACGTGAACATATCACGTTTCGAGCCGCTGTTAAACGGATCAAAGTTTTTATCATTTTCAAACAAGTAATATGGCTAAAGAATCAGTAAAAGCCAGGCAGAGGAAAAGGGAAAGAATGGTAGCTCAGTACGCTGAGAAGAGAGCTGCGTTGAAAGCCGCGGGAGATTGGGCCGCATTAGATGCGCTGCCAAAAAACTCTTCTCAGGTGCGTCTGAAAAATCGCTGCCAGATGACCGGACGTCCTCGTGGATTTATCCGTCATTTCGGGATCTCACGTATCGCCTTTCGTGATATGGCTCTCGACGGCAAGATACCTGGTGTAAAGAAAGCAAGCTGGTAGAGAAAAGGTTGTAAGTTTAAGTCATACGTAACATTTGGATTTACGTAAGCTTAGATCGAAAAGGTAAACTCAATTAAATAAAACATCCAATTGTCCCGCTCCGGTGGGATGTAGGAGGAACATAACATGGTAACAGATCCAATTGCAGATTTCCTGACAAGAATAAGGAATGCTCAATTAGCAGGTCACAGAATTGTAGAAATACCTGCTTCTAACCTTAAAAAACGCATGACCGAGATCTTGTATAATCAAGGCTATATCCTTAAATACAAGTTTGAGGACGATAACAAGCAAGGACTTATCAAAATTGCCTTGAAGTACGATGCACAAACGAAACAACCTGCGATTCAGTCGCTGGAACGAATCAGCAGGCCGGGTTTGCGTCAATATTCCAAACCAGGTGATTTTCGAAGGGTGAAGAACGGGTTGGGAATAGCAATCATTTCTACATCCAAAGGTGTTTTAACGGATAAAGAAGCTAAGGCTCAGAATGTAGGAGGTGAAGTTCTTTGTTACGTGTATTAAGCTGTTTAATTTTTTGTAGAAGATCAGATCGTTTTAGATAATCCGATAGTAATCTTCGGCTCCACGGAGGAGAAGAGGATGCAGTTGTTAATACATTAAGCCGATACCTAACAGGCTGACCGGTTGACAACTAAAAGCATAAACAACAAAAAAATTATTTTATGTCTCGTATAGGTAAAGCTCCCGTTTCAGTTCCGCAAGGAGTGACAGTTTCTGTCGGCAACGATAATATTGTGAGCGTAAAAGGACCGCGGGGTGAATTGAAGCAGTCAATTGACCGTGATATAAAGGTGGAAGTAAAAGACGACCAGATCAACCTAACACGTCCTACGGATCAAATTCGCCATCGTGCTTTACATGGTCTGTCCAGAGCATTAGTGGCTAACCTCGTGAAGGGAGTAACAGACGGCTACCAGAAAAAGCTGGAGCTGATTGGTGTTGGTTTCAAAGCCACTAATACAGGTAATGTGCTCGATCTTGCTTTAGGGTATTCGCATAATATCATTTTCGAAGTTCCTAAAGAGTTGAAAGTAGCTACGGCCCAGGAAAAAGGTCAAAATCCAACGATTACTTTGGAAGGCTCCGATCGCCAATTGCTTGGCCAGGTTGCTGCTAAAATCCGGGGTTTGCGTAAACCCGAACCATATAAAGGAAAGGGTGTGCGTTACGTGGGCGAAGTAGTGCGTAAGAAAGCTGGTAAAGCTGCGGGCAAGTAATTGAGTAAAAAATTGATCGGCAAAGGAACAACGGCCGATTGTATAGAAAACAAGTAGAATTTCACGGCAGAATCGTGAAGGCAAATAGTATACAATGAGAACAAGTGCAAAAACAACAAGAAGACAAAACATTCGGTACCGAATCAGAAACAAGATTTCTGGTTCGGCTCAGAAGCCTCGTTTGTCAGTATTCAGAAGCAACACTGACATCTATGTGCAGTTAGTAGACGATGAAGCTGCTGTCACCATCGCTGCTGCCTCTTCTAAGGACAAAGACATCAAAGCGCAGGCAGGAACAAAAACAGAAAAAAGCCGCCTTGTGGGCCAGGCCATCGCTCGCAAAGCGAAAGACCTGGGGCTTGAGCACGTGGTGTTCGACCGTGGTGGTAATTTGTATCACGGCCGCGTAAAAGCCGTCGCTGACGGAGCGAGAGAAGGTGGATTAATATTCTAAAGCGCAACCATGGATGCCAACATATAGTGAGGCATCATTCATGGTTATAAATTTCAAATTCTCAACTTAAAAAATGTCAAAAGCAATTTTAAACCGGGTTAAAGCAGGCGATCTGGAGCTGAAGGAAAAGGTTGTAGCGATTAATCGCGTGGTAAAAACAACTAAGGGTGGTCGTGCTTTCTCATTTTCTGCTCTGGTAGTTGTTGGCAACGAGAGTGGTGTAGTAGGGCATGGCTTGGGAAAAGCAAAAGAAGTACAGGAAGCCATAACTAAAGGCATTGAAGATGCCAAGAAAAACCTGATCAAAGTTCCAGTAATGCATGGAACTATTCCGCACGATCAGTTGGCAAAAGAAGGTGCAGCCAAGGTGTTGATAAAGCCAGCCGCTCATGGTACAGGGGTGATAGCCGGAGGTTCTATGAGAGCCGTGTTGGAAAGCGCCGGTGTTACAGACGTTTTGGCAAAATCGTTGGGGTCGGCTAATCCACACAACGTGGTGAAAGCTACCTTCAAAGCCCTGTCGATGTTGCGTGAGCCCGTTCAAATAGCAAAGACCAGGAGAATTGGTCTGAAGAAAGTGTTCAACGGATAATTATGTACTAAGTTCTAAGTAATAGGTTATAATAGCGAAGGCTCTCATACTTACTACTTACCACTTACTTCTTACAACTTGATTCATGAAAAAGATAAAAATCACCTTAGTAAAGAGCCCTATCGACAGACCTGAGCGCCAGAAGCAAACGTTGAAAGCACTGGGTTTGAATAAGCTCAATGCTACGAGAGAAGTTGAGGCAACACCGCAAATTATCGGCATGGTTCGCAAAGTAGAACACATGTTGGCAGTAGAAGAACTTGCCTGATCTCTAATTCTGCAGCGTGCGATCTGCAATAGTTCAAAGAGTTCTTTGTTTTTACATCGGCTAGTGTAACCCACATTTACCACAATTAGCCGGTTAACATTATAAGCGAGGGGCGATTCCCCGTAAGTAAAAATCACAAAAATGAAACTACACAATTTACGACCCGCAAAAGGTGCTGTACACAAAGAGAAACGTATAGGCCGTGGTGAAGCTTCCGGACATGGGGGCACCTCAACGAAAGGTAACAAAGGTCAGCAAAGCCGCACCGGTTATAAGCGTAAGATGGCTCACGAAGGTGGGCAGATGCCTATTCAACGAAGGGTTCCAAAACGTGGCTTTAAAAATATAAACCGCATAGAGTACAAAGTTTTTAACCTCGGCCAAATTGACCAGTTGGTTGAGAAATACAACATCCAGGAGTTTTCACTCGAAAACTTATATACCAACGGTCTTATCAGCCAAACAGATAGGGTGAAGATTCTCGGCAACGGCGAACTAAAAGCTAAGATTCCTTTCAAAGTAAATGCCATCAGCGGAAAGGCTAAAGAGGCCATTGAAGCTGCAGGCGGTTCTGTTGAAGTTGTGAAGTAATTTTGAGTATATTGCGAGGCGCTGAACTGCGCCTTTCTATTTAGCGGACTGTAAACTTTCATCCTCTGTGAAGAATCTCATTAAAACATTAAGAAACATCTGGAGCATAGAAGAGCTGCGGAATAAGATCATGTACACGCTGCTCCTGATCTTCATATATCGTGTCGGTACGTATATAGTTCTTCCAGGTATTGACCCTACCAGGCTGAGCACCGCAAACACTAATGGCGGTATACTTGGCCTAATCGATACGTTTGCTGGTGGTGCATTCTCACAGGCCTCCATATTTGCTTTGGGGATCATGCCCTACATCTCGGCTTCTATTTTCATGCAGTTGATGACGGTACTTGTGCCACAGTTTCAGAAGCTGCAAAAAGAAGGAGAAAGCGGACGTAAAAAAATCAACCAGTGGACGCGTTACCTCACGGTTGCAGTTACTGCTGTTCAGGCCTCCGCATATGTGAAGTACCTGGACAACATGGCGCAAGGAAATCCTGGAATGATTAACCCTGCTTATAGTGGATTGTTCTGGTTATCTACTGTAATCATCTTGACTGCCGGCACACTCTTCGTGATGTGGCTTGGTGAAAGAATAACTGACAAAGGTCTGGGTAATGGTACCTCGCTGATCATCATGGTAGGTATTCTTGCCCGTTTGCCACAATCATTCGGCCAGGAGTTAACTGCAAAATCGGTAAGAACCGGTCAGCTTCTGATATTTATTATTGAAATAGCTATTCTAATTGCGATAATAATGGGCTGTATCATGCTGGTGCAAGGTGTTCGAAAAATACCGGTCAACTATGCAAAGCAGATCGTCGGCAACCGCCAGTTTGGTGGTGCAAGGCAATTTTTACCCATTAAGGTAAACAGTGCTGGTGTAATGCCTATCATATTTGCGCAAGCCATAATGTTTCTTCCAACTTTATTCAACTTCAATAGCGCCGTGAGGGCTTCTGAAACGGGGCAGGGATTACAGCGCATATTTACCGATCACTCCAACGTATGGTATATGGTCATATATTCTGTGGTGGTGATTGGCTTTACTTTCCTCTATACAGCTTTGATTTTTAATCCGAAGCAAATAGCAGATAACCTGAAACAGAACAATGGCTTCGTTCCTGGTGTAAAACCAGGGCAGCCTACGGTAGATTATATCGGCGCTGTGATGGATAAAATCACCCTGCCTGGTGCATTGCTGCTGGCCTTTGTGGGAATTTTGCCAGGGATTGCTCAACTGCTGGGAGTGACGCAAGGATTTTCAACATTCTTTGGAGGTACCTCGTTACTCATCATGGTTGGTGTTATTTTAGATACACTTCAGCAGATTGAAACACAGTTGCTGATGCGACAATATGATGGATTAATGAAGAGCGGCCGTATACAGGGTAGACAAACGTTAACCCAAGCTTACTAAAGCCTTTGAAAATAGTTGATAGAACCTGGTGAGTATGCTCTTGCCAGGTTTTGTTATTAAAGCTCGATTATGATTCATTACAAGAATGCTCAGGAGATTGAATTAATGAGGCATAGTGCGTTGCTGGTGAGTGCCTCTCTTACGGAGGTGGCTAAAGTGCTGCGGCCCGGAATTACAACTTTGCAGATCGACAGGCTCATTGCTGAATTCATTCGGGACAACGGCGGTGTTCCTTCCTTTCTAAATTATCACGGTTATCCTTTTAACTCCTGCATCTCGGTAAATGATGTAGTAGTGCATGGCTTTCCTAACAACAACGAGCTGAAGGAAGGAGATGTGGTATCTGTGGATGTCGGCATTTATAAAAATGGCTTTCATGGCGATCATGCGTACACGTTCTTGTTAGGCCAGCCCTCAGATGAGATCATAATGTTGGCCAGGGTAACGAAGGAATCTCTTTATAAAGGCATTGAAAAAGCCACGGTGGGCAACCGGGTGGGAGATGTATCGTTTGCTATTCAGGAGCATACAGAAAAAAAGCATGGCTACGGGGTGGTGAGAGAGTTGGTAGGACATGGATTGGGGCGCAGTATGCACGAAGATCCCCAGGTGCCGAATTATGGAAAGCGAGGCTCGGGCCCTAAAATGAAGGAAGGCATGGTGATGGCCATAGAGCCAATGATAAATCTGGGGAAGAAGGAAGTTTATACCGAAAGTGACGGCTGGACTGTTCGCACAAGCGACGGCAAGCCATCAGTTCATTTTGAACACGATGTGTGTGTGCAGAAATTGAAAGCTGACATCCTCTCCAACTACAGCACTATAGAAGCCGCTGAGCAACAGAATCCCAATCTCTATACCGACACTCTCGCTCCAACTAGTGTTAAAGACGAGCAACTTACAAAGGCATTTCCATAACTGCTTTTCTGTAACCAAAAGATGAGCAGGTTTAATAGCGATCTCCCTGTTGCCAACGGCAAAGTTCTCCTGGTAATCGGTGGAGGGGCCGCGGGTTTTTTCTGTGCCATAAATGCCGCAAGCCGAAATAGAAAACTTCAGGTTATTCTTATTGAGAAAACGAGTAAGCTGTTGTCCAAAGTGCGTGTGTCCGGCGGCGGCCGCTGCAATGTCACTCATGCTTGTTTTGATATAAATGAAATGAGCAGGAATTATCCACGCGGACAGAACTTTGTAAGAAAAGCATTTCACCAGTTTTCTGCAACTGACACAATCAGCTGGTTTGAGGAAAGGGGCGTGAAGCTGAAGGCCGAAAAAGATGGAAGGATGTTCCCTGAATCTGATTCTTCTGAATCAGTTGTCCATTGTCTCATGCAACAGGCAAACATGCTTGGCATTCAAATTCGGATGAATGCTGAAATAACGCACATAAGCACCGAACAAGTAGGCGCGGAAAAGCGGTTTATAGCAACGCTATCCGGCTCTAATTCAATAGTCGCGAACTTCGTCTGTGTAGCTGCAGGAGGTTATCCAAAATCTTCAATGTTCAACTGGCTTAGACAGCTGGGGCACTCAGCTGTCGATCCCATCCCGTCGCTGTTTACATTCAACTTACCAAAGCACAATATTACTAAACTAATGGGTGTTAGTGTGGAACGGGCACGGGTCAAGATTGCAGGTAGCAAGTTGAAAGAGGAAGGTCCTTTGCTGATTACTCACTGGGGCCTGAGCGGACCTGTTGTGCTGCGGTTAAGTGCGTGGGGCGCAAGAGAACTTGCTTTGTGCAATTATCAATTTTCAATACACATCAACTGGCTGCCCGCCTTCCAGGAACAACAACTAAAAGAGCAATTCAGCGCATTTCGATCGCACCAGCCCCATAAAAAACTGCTCAATCTGAATGTGTTTTCTTTGCCGGCAAGGCTTTGGGAATTTCTGCTAATTGAGTCTGGAATTTCGGAAGAATCGAGGATATCAGATCTACCCATTAAAGCTGAAAACTTGTTGATCAAACACCTGACAGACTATACAGCGAACGTAAGTGGGAAAACGACGTTCAAAGAAGAATTCGTTACAGCGGGAGGCATTGCACTCAATGAAGTAGATGTGAACACAATGATGAGCAGGAAAATACCTATGCTCTTTTTTGCCGGTGAAATTTTAGATGTAGATGGAATAACCGGTGGGTTTAATTTTCAAAATGCCTGGACCTCCGGCTGGATCTCGGGAAAAACAATAGCAGCACTTTCCGCGTGATCTTATTTTCTCTTATAAAAATATAAATTGACAATTGAAGAAAAACCTTTTTCGCTCAAAGTGAAATAGCCGCTGTTATCTGCAGCAAACGTTACAGCTTCTCCCTGTGGCTCTAAGATATAAGGAAGGGGGGTAGATTTTTTCTGAAGAGCCGCTTCTATTGTTTCACCTGCTGCAACAACGTAATGGTTTAGGCTTCCATAAGTCTTTACAATAATTTCTCGTCCGTTTGTGGAAAGCGCTGCACTAACAACGCTGCCGTATTTCAGGCTTCCAACTTCAGTAGCCGTGTTCAAGCCGGTATAGGGGTGCGAAATTTTAAAAATTTTTGCAGGATTGTCACTCTTGGTGATGATGTAAATGTTTTTCGTTTCCGCATCTACAAGGAAAGCCTCTGCGTCATGTGATCCATCCGGATATTTAAACTTTATTGAAGTATATTCTTTTACGGTATCAACTGACGCTAATGGTTCTGGAAAATAATACATAGTATAATCAGCGAAGACCTTGTTATTATCACCAATATCGGCAACATATAAATCTGTTCCTGCAAGCGCCATATCTTCCCAATCTCTATTGATTGCTCCTTTCAGGCGTATGGATTTTTCTACAGTTCCATTGTGGCTTACCAGCTTTATGTCAGGAGGATTACCGCTGTCTTCATGCACCCACAGAAACCCCTTGTTCTTTTTACTGTCTGCTATTCCGGACGTTTCACCAATGAGGGGGTTCAGCTTTGTAACAACGGGTACTGTGTCGAAACTTGAAGTTGCGTCGGCAGACCTGGTTTTGTCGCAACTAAAGGTTGTCAGGAGAAAACAAAGAGCAAAATTACTGATCGAACGTTTCATAGGTTTTGCATTGAAGATGCTAAGATAGAAAGTAATTGGTTCACCGGTTCTTGCAATGTTCACCGAAACACAAGCCCAGAGCTCTCAACGAACTCTTAAATTCTATTGTTCAATAGGAACAGGTGATGTTTTCTTCTGTCATAAGCTACTTTTACTGAAATATTTTTATGAAGAGATTGTGGCTGGTCATGTGTTTGATCCCGTTGGCCTGTGTCGGACAAAGAAAGCAGATTTCAATAGAAGATATTTTTAAAACGCAGCTTTTTAAACCCGAAACATTTGCAGGATTCGGATCAAAAAAGATAGAGGAATTGCTCGATGCATCTGCTTTGAAAAATGATCAGGGTGAGCAGATCACTGTCGACAAGCACCTGTTAAGTTCTGATGATCAAAATATACTGTTGCTTGCAAATACTGAGGCCATTTACCGGCGCTCCACCCGCTCCGATGTTTACTTATACGATAAGAGCACGAAGAAGATAGTTCCTGTTAATGCAGGCAAAGTTCTTCACCCCACCTTTTCTCCATCGGGGAAAATGCTTGCCTATGTTTTTGAAAACAATCTTTACTTGTATGACATAGCGTCCGCCCAAACAACCGCCGTTACAACAGACGGAAAATGGAACCATATTATTAATGGAAACTGTGATTGGGTGTATGAAGAGGAATTTGGATTTACTCAGGCTTATCAGTGGAGCCCTGACGGCAGGTACATCGCGTACTACAAGTTTGATGAAAGCGGGGTGAAGGAATTTAGCATGACTATTTACGATTCGGCATACAACAAAGATTATCGTTTTAAGTACCCGAAAGCAGGAGAGGAGAACTCGAAAGTTTCTATTCATATTTATGAGATTGCAAGCGCTAAAACCCTGACCGCAGAATTTGAACCAGGCGACATTTATATACCACGGATAAAATGGGCCAGCGATCAAAAGCTCGCCGTATACTGGCTTAACCGCCATCAAAATGATCTGAAGCTACTCTTAACAGATGCAACGTCAGGGAAGTCAACGCCCTTCTATACAGAGGCAAACAAATACTATGTTGAGATTAATGACAATTGGCATTTTCTAAAAGATGGCCGCTTCATTTTCACCAGCGAAATGAACGGCTATAATCAGCTGTACCTGTACAGCATTGATGGAAAAAAGAAAATTCAGCTTTCTAACTTGAGGCACGATGTGACAGATATTAGGGCAATCGATGAGAAGAACAACCTTGTTTATTATACGCTTGCCTATCCAAATCCATTAGAGCGGCACCTGTTTGTAACCGATTTCAATGGCAAAAACACAAAGCAGTTAACGAAGGGCGCAGGAACCCACAATGTCGAATTCAATAGAGATTATAGCGAATACTACGACACTTATTCAACGGTATTTACTCCCCCGGTGATCACCCGTTATAAAATAAGCAGGAAGAAGAATGATGTTAGCAATGTGAAGCAAGAGGTTGTTGTTGACAATAAACGTTTAAGAGATTTGATGGTGCAATACAATTTTGCCAAGCCTGAATTTATAAAGGTTCCAAATAGAAGAGGAGACAGCTTAAACGCCTGGATTTTGAAGCCGTCAGATTTCAGTGCATCAAAAAAATACCCTGTTCTGTTTTACAACTACGGCGGTCCGGGTTCTCAGTATGTTCGCAATGAATTTGGAAGAGTGAATGCCTGGCAGCAACTGCTCGCCCAAAAAGGCTTTATCGTGATATGTGTCGATAACACTGGCACCGGGTTTCGGGGAGAGGAGTTCAAGAAGAAGACCTACCTGCAACTCGGTAAGCTGGAAATTGAAGACCAAATTGACGCTGCTACTTACATGGCTAAATTCCCGTACGTAGATCGAACGAGAATTGGGCATTATGGATGGAGTTATGGAGGCTTCCTGAGTTCTTTGGCAATCACCAGGGGAGCAGATATTTTTTCTGCAGCTGTTGCTGTAGCACCTGTTACTTCTTGGCGCTTCTACGACAATATTTACACAGAGCGTTACATGCGAACACCGCAGGAGAATCCCACGGGTTATGATGAAAATTCACCAATCAGCCATGTTGACAAAATAAAAGGCAAGTATTTAATAATTCACGGCACTGCTGATGACAACGTTCATTTTCAGAACAGTGTATTGATGGTTAATGAGTTGATTGAAAAGGACGTCAATTTTGAAAGTGCCTACTATCCCAACCGGGCACATGCTATGAGAGGTGGAAACGCAGTACCGCACATTTACTCAAAAATGACCAACTGGCTCATTCAAAATCTTCGTGATGTGCGGACATCTGACTCAAGAGCTTTTTAGGAATTGATTACAGAGCTTACATTTATTGTTAGAAATGATGCTTGCAAAAATATTGATGCTGGAAGATGACTCTGACGACAGATATATCACTGAAACTGCTGTAGCCGAACTAAACATTCCTGCGAAGCTTACTTTCCTTTCAAACAGCAACGATTTCCTGCAGTTTTTGGCCGAGGCAACAGACACTTCCCTGATTTTGCTTGACTTTAATAGTACTCCCGAAAATGGCATTGACGTTTTGCGAAGACTTAAAGCTGATCCAAGGTTTAGACATATTCCGGTGGTAATTCTAGGTGATAGCCAATTGAAAAGAGATCGCGACACATGCTACGAAAATGGCGCCAGCACATATATCCAGAAACCCCGCAGCATTGAAGAGACTACTAACAAAATAGCTACGTTTTTCCGGTATTGGTTAGAAGTTGCAGAACTATAGTTATCCAACACTTCTTGTTTTCATTTGTATATTCATGTATGTATAACGTATGAAGATTGCAGTTGCGATAACAGGGGCTAGTGGATCGATCTACGCCAAACTACTTTTGGAAAGGCTGGGCATCTTGAGCAGTCAGGTAACAGAGTTGTCTGTGGTGATGAGTGACAATGCTAAATATGTTTGGGAGACGGAGATTGGTGATCAGGATTTCAATCAATACCATGCCCGTTATTTTAGCACGAACGATTTTGAAGCACCCTTTGCGTCTGGCTCTGCCCGGTATGACGCTCTTATTATTATTCCCTGTTCCATGGGCACACTCGGCCGAATAGCGGCAGGCGTATCAAACGATCTTACTACGAGAGGAGCCGATGTTATGTTGAAAGAACGCAAGAAGCTGGTGTGTGTGGTGCGAGATACACCGTATAACCTGGTCCACATCCGCAATATGGAAGCCGTAACACTTGCAGGGGGCATTATCTGTCCTGCTTCACCATCTTTCTATAGCAAACCCAAAACCATAGAAGAAGCTGCGCTTACAGTCGTAAACCGCGTAATTGACCTGGTGGGGCTTAAGGATGAAAGTTTCAGGTGGGGAGAACAGCAATCGAGTAATTCGTGATCAACTTTGCAGGTAAATTACTGATGAAAAAGGCTATCGATCAGGTAGCCTCCGACATGTATCTTTTCAGTTAGTTTTTACAAATTGTCTTCTGATTAGATTTAATGCGCTTCCTGCTTTGAACCACTCAATTTGTTGTCTATTGTATGTGTGGTTCACCTCTATTTCTTCTGTGGTGCCGTTAGCATGGTTGAGAACCATGGTGAGCTGATGACCTGGAGCAAAGTTCTTCAAGCCTTTAATATCAATTACATCATCTTCAAGTACCTTATCGTAATCGTCTTTATCAGCGAAAGTTAGGGCCAGCATTCCTTGTTTCTTCAGGTTGGTTTCATGAATACGAGCAAAGCTTTTTACAATAATAGCTCTAACGCCTAAGTGGCGTGGCTCCATTGCAGCGTGCTCTCTGGAGGAACCCTCCCCATAGTTTTCGTCACCTATTACCACAGACCCAATTCCAGCAGCCTTATAGGCTCTTTGTGTTGCCGGTACAGGACCGTATTCACCAGTAAGCTGATTTTTTACAGAATCTGTTTGAAGATTAAAATAGTTGATAGCTCCGATAAGCATGTTGTTAGAAATATTATCAAGGTGGCCTCTGTATTTTAACCATGGGCCTGCCATAGAAATATGATCTGTAGTGCATTTGCCCCGCGCCTTAATCAACAGCTTCAAGCCAATTAAATCTGTCCCTTCCCAGGCGGGGAATGGTTCCAATAATTGCAGCCGCTGCGACTCAGGATCCACGAGTACATCTACCTCTTTGCCATTCTCGGCTGGTGCCTGGTAACCTGCATCCTCGACGGCAAAACCATTGGGAGGTAACTCATATCCTGAGGGTTCATCAAGCATCACTTTCTCCCCCTTTTCATTAAGAAGTGTGTCGGTAAGAGGGTTGAATGAAAGCCTGCCGGCTATTGCATAAGCAGTAACAATTTCCGGTGAGGCGACAAAAGCATGGGTGGATGCAAGACCATCGTTTCGTTTTGCAAAGTTTCTATTGAACGATGTCACAATGGTGTTCTTCCTTGAAGGATCATCAATATGGCGGGCCCATTGGCCGATGCAGGGGCCGCAGGCATTGGCAAGCACCACACCGCCAATTTCATCGAAAGTCTGAAGGTATCCATCTCTTTCAATAGTATACCGCACCAATTCCGAACCAGGGGTAACGGTAAACTCGCTTCTTGTCTTTAAGCCTTTCGTCTTTGCCTGAGCAGCAATGGATGCAGAACGGCTGATGTCTTCATACGAAGAATTCGTGCATGACCCAATCAATGCTACTTCTACATCATCTGGCCAACCGTTTTGCTTTACTGCCGCAGCCATCTCTGAAATTGGTGTGGCAAGGTCCGGAGTGAAGGGGCCGTTTACATGTGGCTCCAACTCACTTAAATTGATTTCAATAACCTGGTCGAAGTATTTTTCAGGATTATCATAAACATCGGCGTCCGGCCTCAGGTGATCACGAACAGCTTCCGCCAGTTCTGCTACTGCTGCTCTTTCAGTTACCCGCAGGTAGGCAGCCATTGTTTCGTCGTAGGCAAACAGTGAGCAGGTGGCACCTACTTCAGCACCCATATTGCATATGGTAGCCTTACCGGTGCAACTCATGTTCTCAGCTCCTTCACCAAAATATTCCACTACAGAGCCGGTTCCACCTTTTACAGTGAGAATGCCTGCTACTTTTAAAATAACATCTTTTGGTGCGGTCCAGCCGCTCATTTTGCCCGTCAATTTTACCCCTATAAGTTTAGGCATTTTCAGTTCCCAGGGCAGCCCGGCCATTACGTCCACGGCATCTGCGCCACCAACTCCAATAGCAATCATACCAAGGCCCCCGGCATTAGGTGTGTGCGAATCTGTCCCGATCATCATCCCACCCGGAAAAGCATAGTTCTCCAGCACCACCTGGTGTATAATGCCAGCTCCAGGCTTCCAAAAGCCGATGCCGTATTTGTTAGAAATAGAAGAGAGAAAATCGTACACCTCTCTATTCGTTTCTATAGCACTATTAAGGTCCTTTTCGGCGCCAACTTTGGCCTGAATAAGGTGATCGCAATGCACACTTGATGGAACGGCAACTCTTTCCCGGCCGCAGGTATCAAACTGTAGCAGCGCCATCTGCGCTGTGGCATCTTGCATAGCCACTCTGTCTGGAGCAAAGTCAACATAATCCTTTCCTCTTTCAAAGGGTTGTGTGGCCGACGTAAAACTGTGAGCATACAGAATCTTTTCTGAAAAAGTAAGCGGTCTGTTGAGTAGTTTTCGGGCTGCTTCTACCTTTGCTGGAAACTCGCTATATACTTTCTTTATTAAATCCAGGTCGAACAACATGACAGGAGTTTTATGATGGTAACAAAGATTACGGGCACTCTCTTTGCATTAGAGTTTCTGTAACCTAAAAGTTGCGCAAAGTTATCGAAAAAGAAAGAACAGGGAAGCCTCTCAGGGGTTTTTACACGTACGAGAAAAACTTTAAATTAGTATTATGAAGCGGCTAAAGAATTACATCGAGTGGCATGCTTTCGGTGTTTGTTCTGCCCTTGGCGAAAAAATGGGAATTGCAACATCCCGTATACGCGTGTGGTTTATGTATGTTTCCTTTCTGACGCTTGGGTCACCCATTATTATTTACATGATCCTCGCCTTTTGGATGAATATGAAGCGGTATATTCTTTCTGCCCGACGAAATCCATTGCGTTATCTCTGACGAATCTAAGAACGAATGTTTTCACTTAACTATAAGCTTTCATCTTATAGATCGTTTCTGCATGAAATGGCAGCAGTATTTGGCACTACTGTGATGAACGACAGATTAGAACTGCCTCCTGCCGCGGGGAATGGATACTTCAAGTCTGTTCAGTTCGATGGAGTGGATGCAGTGATCTACGATTTTGTATTATCTGAGGAGCTATTGGTGCGTCGTATGAAAGAAGACGCAGAATACTACACACTGGTATTCGATGAGCTGCCGGAACCTGCCAAATTTGCTATCCACATCGGCAAAGAATCGCTCAGCGAAGGGCCTCCTCGCAACTCTGCAATTTATCTAACCAGCTTTCTTCATGACGTGGAATATAGCATCACAAGCAACATCCACATCAAAGGTTTACGAATCAGGCTGAGCAAAATTTGGATGCAAAAATTCCTTCAGTTGAGTAGTATAGAAGAAGTGCTGGAGCAGTACATCAGCCTCAAAACAAAGAACATTTGGCGCAAACCTGTTGATGTTGAGTCAAAGGAATTGCTTTATCAGCTGCTTGAAAACAAGGAATACAACCTGCTTTACTATCAGAACAAGATTCACAGGATTATTGAAATATTTTTTATCTGGCTTGTGGATGAGAGCCGGAACTCGCCGATAACTGAAAACATTAGCAGAACTGATATAGAAGCAGTAGAAAGGATTGAGGGAATGCTTACAAGTGAAAAGCTGGTTCTGCCACCTTCTATGAAAGAGCTGGCACGTTCGGTAGCGATGAGCGAATCCAAACTGAAAAGGATTTTCAAAATAGTTTATGGAGCTCCCGTATTTGAATATTTCCAGAAGCACCGCATGCAAAAAGCGCGGCAGATGTTACTCTCGGGAGCCTTCTCTGTGAAAGACGTGGGATACACACTCGGATATTCGAACTTGAGCAATTTTTCCGTGGCTTTCAAGAAGGAGTTTGGTAAGCTACCAAGCGAAGTATTAAAGCAGTCTAAATGAACTCGATCATTTTATCAATAACGTGATCTATTTCTTTCTTTGTATTGTATTTACTAAATGAGAATCGAACGGTGACATAATTGTCCGATTTCCGCAAAGCGTGGATAACATGAGAGCCGATATCCGCACCGCTGCTGCAGGCACTGCCTCCTGATACGCAAATATGATTAATGTCTAGATTCATCAGCAGGAACTCACCTCTTTCTGTTTTCGGAAAACAAACACTAAGTACTTTGTACAAACCATTAGCTACATCGCCGTTGAAGCTTACCTGTGGAAATCGCTTACGCAATTCACCTATCATATAGGATTTCAGCTCGCGTATATAACTGCTGTCTTTTTCATAGTCTCTTAAAGCAATTTCAAGCGCTTTGGCACAACCAACAATTCCATACACGTTTTCTGTTCCTGCACGCATGTTTCGCTCTTGGCCACCACCTGTAATGAACGGCCGGATCTCGATGTTCTCATTCACGTAGAGAATGCCTGTTCCTTTTGGACCGTGGAATTTATGAGCAGCAGCAGAAATAAAGTGGATGTGCAGCTGAGAAAGATCAATAGGATAATGTCCCACCGTTTGCACGCAATCCGAGTGGAAAATGGCTCCGTAAGCTTTGCAGAGTTCACCTGTTTTTTTTATGCTAAGCATAGTGCCTATCTCGTTATTGGCATGCATCAGTGTCACCAGGCATTTGTTGCCAGTGAGCTGTCGCTGCACGAGTTGTTCTTCAAGGTTGGCGTAGTCTACATCACCGTCCTCGCACAAAGCCACATAACTAACAGTTACATTGTTATTTTCACGATAATGTTCTACAGTATGTAATACGGCATGGTGCTCGATAGGAGAGGTGATGATGTGATTGCACCGGAGATCACGGATAGACGTTGCAATGGCAGTGTTGTTGCTTTCTGTTCCACCGCTGGTAAAAAAAATCTCTCCAGGTTTTACGCCCAAAAGTTTAGCTACTGTCTTGCGGGCATTCTCTACAGCCAGCCGCGTTTCCCGACCAAACGAGTACACCGAAGATGGATTACCAAAATGAGTGGTCATGTAAGGAAGCATTGCTTCCAATACTTCCTTATCTAAAGGTGTAGTTGCTGCATTATCCAGATAAATCCGTTCCATGGTTGGCGGGAAAACTTCGAACTTAGTATATGTGACAGAGTCGTATTGTCAACTACATGCTGACGAACAGCCGCGTTATGGTGCCACTTTCGATAACTCTTTAATATCCTGCATCAAACGCCTGGCGATATTGTTTGCAGTAGTTTCGAAATTGCTTTCGGCATAGATTCTTATGATAGGTTCAGTGTTTGACGTGCGAAGGTGCACCCAGTCGTCATCAAATTCAATCTTTAAGCCGTCCTCGGTATTGGTAGGATTGTTCTTGTACTTATGCTGAATTCTGTCAAATAAGCCTTGCACGTCGAGGTCACTTTCCAGCTCCATTTTATTTTTCGAAATAAAATAATCAGGGTAGGTGGCCCTGAAAGATTTCAGTCCTTTCTTAAACCTGGAGAAGTGAGAAAGAAATAAAGCAATGCCGATGAGCGCATCGCGACCATAATGGAAATCGGGCACGATGATGCCACCGTTGCCTTCACCGCCGATTACAGCATTTACAGCTTTCATCCTGTTTACTACATTCACTTCACCCACAGCCGAGGGGTAGTATTCTCCGCCGTGTTTCAAGGTAATATCTTTCAAAGCCTTGGTACTACTCATGTTGCTTACTGTATTTCCCTTGATGTGGGACAATATGTAGTCGGCAACTGCAACCAATGTATACTCCTCTCCGAACATTGAGCCATCCTCACAAACAAAACACAAACGGTCAACGTCCGGATCAACGGCTATACCAAAATCGGCATTTTGTTTCACCACCTCATTGCTTAACGACGTTAAATGCTCTGGCAGCGGTTCCGGATTATGAGCAAACTTGCCGTTTACCTCTCCGTTCAATACAATTACTTCTGCCACTCCTAAGGCCTTCAGCAGCTGAGGCACCACTAGTGCACCGGAGGAATTGATGCAGTCAACAACTACCTTGTAGCTTTTTTCAGCAATAGAAGATGCTTCTACCAGTGGGTACTGGAGCACGAGTTCGATGTGCTTTTGTAAGTAGCTGTCATTTATATAGATTTTACCAAGCTTATCTACGGGGGAAAAAATCAGATCCAGTTCAGCGGCTCTCCGTAGTACTTCTGCTCCTGATGCAGCGTCTATAAACTCGCCGTCTGCATTCAAGAGTTTTAGTGCATTCCACTCCTTGGCGTTATGGCTGGCAGTAATGATAATACCGCCTGCAGCTTCCTCCAGCTTAGTGGCTATTTCTACGGTTGGTGTAGTGGACAGTCCTAAATCCACCACATCTATTCCTAGTGCAGTTAAGGTGTTTGTCACCAGGCTGCTCACCATTTCTCCGCTTATGCGGCCATCGCGGCCAAGAACCAGCTTTGTGCCGGCCTGCTTGTCTTTCACCCGCTCGGAAACGATGCTTCCGAATGCTGCAGAAAATTTTACAATATCTACGGGAGTCAGCGATTCTTCAGGCCTGCCTCCTATGGTGCCACGTATACCTGAAATACTCTTGATCAAAGCCACGGAAAACAATTTAGGGTGGCAAAAATAAGATTTTACGACGTGGCATACTCCGTTTAAATAATAGAGTCAGCAACTACATTTGCAAAAACAGGATTTAATGGCTTCAACCGAGTGGTACAAGCAATGGTTCAATTCTCCGTATTATCACAAGCTCTATTTTGAACGGGACGAACATGAAGCCAGAAAATTTATTGACAGGCTGCTTGATCACCTGCAACCTCCAGAAAAAAGCCGTGTGCTCGATATTGCGTGCGGTAAAGGCCGCCACAGCAGGATGCTTGCTGCCCATGGACTGGACGTAACCGGTTTCGACATTTCCGTCGACAGCATCAATTATGCAAACCAGTTCTCCGCTGAGAATCTACATTTCTATGTTCACGACATGCGCTTACCTTTTTGGGTCAACTATTTTGATCACGCTTTTAATTTTTTTACATCCTTTGGTTACTTTCCCAGCCGACGTGAACATGATGATGCGATGAGAACCATTGCTTATAGCCTGAAACCGGGAGGCATTGTGCTATTCGACTATTTAAATGTACACTACGCTGAAGACAACTTGGTGCAGAGCGAAGTGAAGCAGATAGATGGAACTAATTACGAGATCGTCCGTTGGCACGACGATAAGAATTTCTTCAAAAAGATCACAATTACAGATTCACACCTTACCGATCCGCTGTCTTTTACTGAAGTAGTGGCAAAGCTTACCCTCGGCGATTTTAGTGACATGCTTTCGTTCCAAAAACTGCAAGTGAAGGAGGTGTTTGGCGATTA
>DASQNW010000255.1:0-14233 GCA_035644775.1 Chitinophagaceae bacterium
AAATAGAAGAAACGTTAGTTTCAGAAGTTTGCTATTATAAGCAAGCAATTATTCTCATGTGACCTTTGTATTCTTACAAAGGTTTTTTTATGATTACAAGAGCACGAACCTGGTGTTTTGCTACATTGTGGGATTAGGCGATTTCTAGGGCTCTTGGTAATATTCAAATCGAGAATTTGTAGAGCAATAAAAACACTGATCACAATTCAGCGACCGGAGAAGTTTTCTCTTCAAAAAGCTTTTCATACGCAGGGCTTTCTGTCTTCTTCCATTTGTCCCAAAAAGTAAAATACAAACCGTAGTTGTACTTAAATTGCTTATGGTGCAGCGAGTGGTGTGTGGCTCCTATAAGCCACCGTCCTAAGAAATGCTTATGAAACTTGTTGGGATATACTTCTATATCCAGGTGATTGATAACACTGCTAAAGGTCATGATGGTAAGTTGAAGAACCAATACATGCAAGTGCACCGGCAACACCATCAATAACAAAGGGAGAAAGAGGGCTTGTAGCAATCCTTCTAAAGGATGAAAAGAAAACGCCGTCCAGGGAGAAGTAATGTTACTGTCGTGGTGCACCTTATGCACGATCCTGAAAACTTTGGGATGATGCATCCATCGATGCAGCCAGTAATAGTAGGTCTCATGAACTGTCAAGGAAATAAGCAGGCTGAGTGGTAACCACCACAACGGGTAATTGGCAACTTCTGTATAAACTTTCAAGAAACCTTTCTGCCACAGCACCAGGCTAACGGCGCCAGATGCTGCAAAGATCAGTGCTGTGATAGTGCTCCACCGTACTTCTCTTTTAAATTGCCCGGGTTTATATGATCGTTCGTTAAGCTTTCTTTGTTTCCATCGCTCGGGAAACCAGATATAAAAAATGCTATAGAACAGGCCGGCGATTAACAGGTACCTGCCAATCACTACAGCAAAAATCACCAGCAACGCCATTAAAAACCAGCCGGGCTCTGTAAAGTCAGGTAATTCAACCATAGTTAATGTTCGTTCACAGGTGTTTTTTGCAGTACAATAGATGCAAACAAAGCTACTGACACTATGCAGACCACAATAATAACAATCACCGGCAGAGATGGTTCTTTACCCCGGCTACTCAGCGCTCCGGGAGCTTTATCTCGTAAACCTTACCTCCCCCTACGGTAAGGGTTTTGCCACGGAGCCAGGGGTTCATCAGCTTTAGCATTTTATACGTTGTTCCATTGCTGATAGCAAATTGAGCGAGGTCGCCGATAGAGTGATCTATCCTGACCATCCGGTGTGGCACCGGCTGATACTTATCTTCTTCACGCAAGCTAAACCCAAGTTGCTCTGCATTTCCCAGCAAATGTTTGAAAGCCAGAATCCTGAAGATGTACCGGTTCGTTTCTTCCGGCAACAGGAGGTCATAATAATTTGTAGTCCGCTGGAAGGTAGCATGTGAGTTATAGCCTCCCTGACCGCAGTTGTAAGAAGCAGCCGCAGCCGTCCAGCTACCGAACTTGCTGTACGCATTTTTCAGGTATTTGCAGGCTGCGTCGGTGGCTTTTTCTACGTTGTAACGCTCATCCACCTCGCTGTTTATAGTTAGGTTAAACCCCGGTGCTGTGCCTGGCATAAACTGCCAAAAGCTCACTGCCCCAGCCTTTGATATAGCAGTTGCTACCAGGTTGCTCTCTGCAACGCAGAGATATTTGAAATCGTCAGGGACCCCATTTGCTTTTAATCGTTCTGATATGAGCGGAAAATACCTGTTGGAGAGTTTTAATAGATAGAGAATGTTTGCCTGGCCGTAGAAATTGAACAACACTTCCCGATCCAGACGTTCTTTCACCTCCCAGCGTTCCAGCGGTACCGCTTCACCTGCAAAACTCATCTCGGTGGGTAGTTTAGGAGGCTGCCATTTGTAATCAGCTGCAGTTCTGTTTTGCTCGTCTTCTTTAAAGGCAAACTGGCCGACTAAGAAAAACATCAGTAGGGAACCGGCAAAAAAGTTCGTAGCCCCAGGAATCAACTTCTTCATAAATGATGTTTGAAATGCAAGAATAAGTAAGGTGAACAAAAAAGATGCCCTAGATGCGGTGGTCTGAAGTTTGCACTCTTTGGGTAAATTGATCAGTATGAAAACACATCTTATAGCAGCATCCGTAGCAATAATGGTAGTTTATTCTTGCTCAGACAGTAATAGCCGTTATATAGACTTAAACAGCGGGAAGTCAGTCGAGTTGAAGAAAGACGACAAATCGGGCCTGATGGTTAATGCTGAAACAGGAAAACCTTTAACGCTATATATCGACACCAGAACAAATGACACCATTAACGGGCAAACGGGAAAGGTAGTGAATGGCAGTATCCGGAAAGCTGATGACGGCCGGTATACATATGAAAACGAATCTGCGGTACGTAGGGAGAGTAGTGGCGGCGGAGATTATAAGGTAAAGTACGATGATGGCGAATACAAGATCAAAAAAGGTGATTACAAAAAAGAAGTAGAGAAGGACGGTGACATCACTATAAAAGATGGAGACACAAAGATAAAAATTGATGGAGAAACAGGAGAGAGGAAGGTAAAACGAGATTAACTCTCACATTGAAAAAGCGGTCCACGACCGCTTTTTTACATGCTATTCTCGCCAATAATTGCTTTGGAATAAACCTCCGCAGTTTACCTTAAGAAATGTTGATCATTTTGGGAGGCCGTGGTTTTGCTTCTTCTTTTTTGGGTATAGACAGGTGAAGCAAACCGTTCTCGTACCGGGCCTCGATCTTCTCAGCATCGACCACCTCTGGGAGTTGAAAACTGCGCTGGAAAGACTGGTAACTGAATTCTCTTCTTGTATACCTGTCGCCGTCTTTCTCATCACGTTCGTTTGACAACTCGCTGCTGATGGTGAGCATGTTGCCTTCTAATAACACTTTGAAATCATCTTTCTTCATACCAGGTGCAGCCACGTTAACTTCAAAGCCTTCTGGTGTTTCTTTGATGTTCACAGCGGGGATTGTTGTGTTTGTTGTTGAATTGTTAGTCAATCCCCAATTCCAAAGATCTCTTGTAAAATGGTCGTTGAAAAATGCGGGCATGTCGTATAGTCCGCTCCTTTTGATGATTGACATAAGCACCTCCTTTTTAAAAGTTTAGAATTAAAACGTTTAAAAACTGATTTCATAGCCAATGAACAATCAAAATGCCAGTCAGGAAAAACTGAAATTTTTGCAGATTTTGTATGTGACAAGTAAATCTTGTCATCTCAAAGAGTCATCTTCAAGCAAGTCGTTTTCGTCTCCTCCAAGACTATAGTGCTTGTTTTCTTCGTCTCCCTGGCCTAAGGCGTCGGTCCCGGTTTCATCCATTGCCCCGGGGATGTCCAAATCACTTCCTGTCTGTTCGTCACCAAAGCTTCCTTCATTCAAGGCCTCGCCCTGGAAGTCTGTACTGTCCATCCGTGCAGTACGCAAGTTATTTTCATCCCTCGTTGGTAAATAGGTGTCGTCGGCAAGGGCCTGCCGCTCGTCTTTGCGAACGTCGGCTTCTGTACCCATGATATATTCGATGTCATCATCGTCATCCTCATCATCAAAGATCCCTACGCCTTCTTCATCATCCGACGATATGGTTACATCAGCCAGCTCACCTAACGGAGGTACCGACACGTGCTCTTGTCCCGGAATATCAGAAACATCAGGTAGATCAATATAGACCTCTTCTGATCTTAGGTGTTCACGGTCATCTGGGGAGTCTGGCAAATCATTAGGAACAGATGAATCTTTCTCAGCTCGGTTCAAGTTTATATCACGTTCGTTTCCTCTTGCATTATCAATATCTCTTGCCATAACAGACTTTTCAATTTTTGATAAAATTTCATGCCGTAATATATGTGCCTGGTATTGCTTAGGATCTAAAGGGAATAGGTTCTTTATCAACGCAATGTTATTTCAGCTCATGCGTGTTTTTGTGCGGTTGATTCAATTCGCAGTCCGGACAGCTGTTCTGTGTCGTACACTTGCTGTCTAAAATTTCCATTATGATATCGAATAAGGCATTGGGTACAATAGGATTTATAGGAGCACCATTCCTTTTTGTTGACTTCCTGGTAAATGGGCTTGGTGACGTTTACGTTTCCACCTCTTTAGGTGGAGTGTTCAGCCTGCTCTATATGTCGGCATGGATGTGCAGTGTTATTGTCTTACACAGGTTGAACGCTTCAGGGAATACAGGCTTTGGAAAGTATGTGTTGTTGATTCAATTATTGTTTTTGTCGCTGGCTAATACCTGGAACATTTGGATCATAATAAATCCACAAGGGAGTGGAGTGCTGTTTAGAATTCTCGATATGTTCTGGCCAATTTCGAATCTATTTATGATTGTCACTGGCATCACGATTGCCAGGAAAAGGCGAATTGCAGGCTGGAGGCGATTTGTTCCGCTTGTGGTTGGCTTTTGGTTTCCGATCTCCATCTTGTGTCTTGTTCTTATGCCTGGTAAAACGCTGAACAATGCCCTGATTTCAGGTATTTATTCCACACTGTCGTGGGCTGCGCTCGCATATGCAGTAGCCACAGCAAAGATCCGTCCTGCTCCTTTAGTTCCGATAGAAAGTGAGTTTGTCTTCAACAATGAATTTGCTGTAAATTAGAAGTGAAGAATACTGGTTTCTATCTTCATTAAAACAACCTGTTTATTGCGTCGTCTTCACTTTGTTATTCTTTCTGTTGTTATGGCGACTTCATGTAATAAATACCCTGACAAAATAGATTATAGCTATTGCAGGTTATCCTGATTTCAAAAGAGAGCTGCAATACAGATGAAAACGAAGATTATTGGATTATGGATTTTACGTATTATCCCAATTCTCCTAATGTTGGAGATACCTTAACGATAGATGGGGTATAACGTCTTTCAACCTTTTGAAAGTAAAAGGACTTTCTTCAAACCTCAAGAAGCTGGAAAGCATGTATCGATCGACTACAAAGTGATGAGTGATGCAAGGATAACAAACACAGGGTGTACTGTCGCAAACTCAGTAACATACTCTTTAAAAGAGATTTTTATCATTAATCAATTTGCAAATCGGTAATCACCAACTTACTGGTTGCCGTGGTTCGTGTACCCACGAACACCTTTCACCTGATCACTCGCCTCCTTTATATTTTTTCAACACCTTTTTCATTGCTTTGATCGGCATTCCTTCTTCTTTGATGTTCCTGCCCTTTGGATCCAGCGGTCACGAGCCAGGCGATGTTGTTTCTTGAACCGTGCTTGCTCAAAAAGAGAAATATCATCGGGCACAAGATTGGTATAGACTGAGAAAAGTGTTTTTATGAGTACTTATCATTTCAGAACCAATATTCAAGGTCCAGGAGGTGTGAACCAAATTAAACCGCGTTTGGATGAACTGGAAAAAAGTCGTGACATAGAGCATTGGCACCTGGACATGAATGCTCCTGACAACCTCCTGAGAATTGAAACTAACAAGCTTACTCCCGACCAGGTGAAGCACCTGGTGCGTGAAGCTGGCTTCGAGGCAGAGTTCACTCGTGCGCCTGAAGCCAGGTAGTTGTAACATTGACGACTTACATGACATACGAGCAGCATATATATAAGGAACTGGTAAGCTGGCAAAGAAAGATGGACGGTAAGCCATCAATCATTGACCATATTTCTACCCGTGTACAAAAAAAAGTAAACAGTTATATACCAGAAAAAGTACATCGTGGGCTTACAGCAGCCATTAAACAGATGGTGAGAGGTGTGCTTTTTGGCGCTACCTATACAACAAAACAAAATCCTCCTGACACCAGTTTGCTCGACATAGAAATGGCTGTGCATAAACGCATAGAATTTTACAAAAAAGCAGCTGCGGTAGAAGGTGGCGTCACAGGTGCCGGCGGCATATTGCTCGGGCTTGCAGATTTCCCTCTTTTGTTAAGCCTGAAGCTAAAGCTCCTCTTTGACATTGCCGGACTGTACGGCTATTCTGTTAAGGACTATAAAGAGCGCCTCTATGTCCTCAATATTTTTCAGCTGGCTTTCAGTAGCCAGAAACACAGGAGAACAGTATACCATCAGATGCAACATTGGGATACACAAAAAGACCAGCTTCCTGAAGACATCAACCAATTTGAATGGCGAAGTTTTCAACAAGAGTACAGAGATCATATCGACCTGGTAAAAATGGCCCAATTGATACCCGGAATTGGAGCTGTTGTCGGCTTTGTAGTTAACTATCGGTTATTAAAAAAACTAGGTAGAACGGCGATGAATGCATACCGGATGAGAAAGCTGCAACAGCAGAAACTATTGACGCCCTAGCTGTCCCGAAGTTGTAAGTCATATGCAGCTGATCGTTAAAAGAGTATTGGAACAATAATTGAATCGCAAACGCAAACTATAGAAATGGAACAGGAAAAAGTCCTTAAGGATTACAGTGACTTAGAAAAGGGAGCTTACTTGGGAGCGATAGCATCTATTGCTACCGCAGACCGGCAGGCATCTGATGAAGAAATGAAGTATATTGATGCACTCGCTGATGCTGCAGAATTATCAGCGTCTCAGAAAGAGGCTGTAAAAAGGTCTGCAAGTGGAATGAGCGACGACGAATTACAGCAATGCCTTGATGTGCTAAAAACAAGCGACTTGCGATTTTCTCTGGTGACCGATCTCATCGCCTTTGCAGAGTCGGATCAGGATTATACCGCTGAAGAAAAATCAAGTATTGAAAAAATTGCACAGCACTTGAATATCAACAAGCAGCAATTTTCGCTGTTGGATGATTTTGTGCAGAAAACAAAGACCTCTGAGGTGCAGCCGCAGCAGATGCAGGAGCCGGGGTTTCTAGGCTCGTTGGGTATGGAGGACAAGTTTAAAAACGCAGGAATCAATTTTGGAAGTTTATCAAAGGGCTTACTTGGCATCGCAGGCCCAATGATCCTTGCAGGTCTGTTGTCACGTGGTATGGGGGGCAGGAGAAGAGGAATGGGCGGTATGATCGGCGGGGGCTTGCTTGGAGGAGGTCTGTTAGGCGGTGGATTGATGGGCGGAATGGGAGGCCGCGGTGGAGGCTTTGGTTCACTCACCGGAATGCTCAATGGTGGCCGTGGATTTAGAAGCTCAGGCGGTTTGCTTTCAAGAATATTAAGAGGTGGGTTTTAGATAATGAATATAATTTTCGAGCTGCTGTTAAATGCTGCTGTGCTTTTCTTATTGGCGTACATCATGCCGGCAGTAAAAGTGAGGAGTTATGGCACGGCTCTGGCAGTTGCACTTGTAGTAGGAATACTGAATGCAACGATAGGATTTCTGCTGAGGTTACCTTTAAATATATTAACTCTCGGCTTGCTCTCCTTCTTCGTGCGCATGGTGGTAACAGCCATAATGATCAAGCTGGTAGATAAACTCTTCAGCGGTTTTGAAGTAGAGGGCTTCTCCACTGCACTGATCATTGCATTTGTAATGGCACTTGCGGGTATGCTCTTTAGCTACATTCTTTAACGGTGATTTTAGAACACAACAACATAGAAAAAAATGAACACATACAAATTGAGCTTTGGGACGCTTAGCATTTTAATTATGTCCTTTCTTGCCCTATCGTTTCAGTCATGCAAAGGGAAAAATAAGGACGCTGATATTTCAGCTTCCATTCAATCTAAAACGCAAACAGATCCTAGTTTTGCCGGAGTAAACGCAACCGTTCTTGACGGCGTGGTGACTTTGACAGGTCAATGTAATGATGCACCCTGCAAGACAAATGCTGAGCAAAGCGTAAAAGGCATCGACGGCGTGAAAAAAGTGGTCAACAATATCACACTGGCGCCAGTTACCGTTACCCAGGACAGCCCCTTGAAGGCTGGTGCAGAACGCATCGCTGCCAGGTATGGTGTTGAGGCTGAAACAAATGGTGGTGTAATTACAATTCGCGGACAGCTAAAAAGAGACAGTCTTCAGCAATTGATGATGGAAATGAACGAGCTAAAGCCCGCCAAAGTTGAAAATCAATTAGTACTTAAATAATTTATTATGGCACTAAGAGCAAAATACCAGCAGTTAATAGATGCAGCAAACAATAGTGGAGTCAGCGATTTGCAGGTACGAGAACAAAACAACGTGATGTATATAGATGGGAACGCACCATCAGAACAAGTAAAAAATCAGCTTTGGGACATCTATAATCAAATTGACCCCGATTATCGTTCAGGCGATCTTGTGTTAAACATCAATGCTATCGGCTCCTCGGCTCATGCTGCACATGATAGCATGCAGGAATATACTGTAGTGAAAGGAGACAGCTTGTCTAAGATCGGACAGAAATACGGAGTTAGTTGGAAACAGATTTTCGAATTGAATAAAGATCAAATCAAAAATCCAGACTTAATACAGCCAGGATGGAAGCTGAAGATACCGGCAGCGCAAAAATGATAATAGAGTTGTTCATCCCCTTGAAATGTACAGAGTGTGGAGCTCCTGTTGTATCACTGTGGCGGAATGCCGTAGCTTAAACTTTCACAATACCATTTTTTATTGCGAAGAGTACTAGTCCTACTCTTGTCTTTATTTCAAGTTTTTCAAACAAAGCATCCCTGTAGCCGTCGATAGTGCGGGGGCTAAGAAACATCTTTTCTGCAATTTCTTTATACGTTAGCTCCGTGCAGGCAAGTTTCAGAAACTCGAGTTCCCGATCATTGAGCCCCAGCGTTTTTGTTAGAGCAGCTCCCTGGTTGTTAGTCTGATTTAGTGTGTGCACCAGTCTTGCAGAAACCATTTCGCTATGGTAGTAGTCTTTTGTTTCCAGCGCATGAATGGCGTTTTTTAATTCTGAAGGGTCACTATCTTTCAGAATATATCCACGTGCTCCATTTTTGATCATTCTAATAACAGAGGTTTCATCGTCGTACATAGATAGAGCGAGGACTTTTACATCCGGATGATGGGCTTTAAGCCATGCGGCCGTTTCATAACCATCCATTACGGGCATGTGTATATCAAGCAGTATTATATCTGGCATTGTAGCAGGGGAGAGCAGTTGTATCATTTCCTTTCCGTTGCGAGCTTCGAAAACCACTATATGACCGTGGTCTTCTACAAGATTGGCAAGGCCTCTTCTTAGGAGTGTGTGATCATCGACCAAAGCTATTTTCCTCATCATTGGTTGTTTGCTTTTAAGGAAACCATTAGCTCAGTACCACCTTCCTTAGCTGATGTTAGTTTAAACTCAGCGCCGATAAGTTTACACCTGCTTTGCATGTTCTGCAGCCCACTGCCTTCTCTTAGTTCACTGGTTTCAAAACCGCAGCCGTCATCTGATAGTGCAAGTTGTAATCCATCATCCTGGTAACACAACAATAGTTTAACTGTAGTTGCCTGCGCATGTTTGATCACGTTTTGCATACCTTCTTGAATAATTCGAAAGAGGATCAGTTCCTTCTGGGGGTCGAGCGAGAGGGGAGTTCCACTTACTTCCAGCGACGTTTTTATGGCGCCGGTCTTTTCAAGCATGCACATCTCTTGTTCTGCTGCTTTTAATAGTCCGCTTTTGGCGATGTTATCGGTGTTTAATGTTCTCGACAAGTCACGAAGGTCCTGGATGGCCTTACTCACCAGCTCTTTAACGCTATAAATTTTTCCAGCAACGACATCTGATCCCTCAACTTTCATTGTGTTGAGATTGAGTTTTGCAAGGCTTAACGTCTGGCCTATATTGTCATGAATCTCCTGGCCAATGTTCTTTAGGGTTTGCTCCTGGATTTCAAGTTGTGTAATCAGTAATTCTTGCTGGTATGCTGCCTTTATTTGCTGCAACTCGTGTATGTGTTGGTGGCGGCGTTTCTTTAAAAGAAGTAAGTGGCTAATCGCAAAACCGCTTAAAATCAAAAATATCAAGGTGCCGGCAATGATTGCAATAAACAATTCATTTTCTACCTGGATAAGATACATGTCAGCGGGTGGTATTTACTTTGGATGGAGCTCTTGTCTTCCCAAGTCCGATCGCAAACAAAACATACATCAATGTATTGCAAAAGCTTTGAATAATCCACAAGTTCTGCAAATTATAATCGGAGTTTTGCCGGAGGTAATAATATAGGGCAAAAACAACCATAGTGCAGGGAGCATAAATTATCAGACCCGTGAAATACCAGAAGAACGGCTTTTGCAGGCTGTAGTCATCATCCGGCTGAAAGAATTGCTTGCGTATGTATAGGAGCATCCAAAGCAAGTAGATTAAATTGTTGACGCACACCAATTCATTTATAAACTTCTGGGAAATGCCATAATAGAAAAGAAAAAGGAGGCAAACAATTACATAAATGATCCCACTTACTTTCAGTACTTGTATGTAAATGCTTCCAGTGAATTTGTTTGAGAATAGAAGATACAATACCACAAACTCCACCGGTGTATAGATGTTGTAGCTGGCGTTTATAGCATGGAGGGAAATCGGCAGAAAAGAGAGCAGTTGAGGTACGGATGCGATGAATACAAGCGAGAAGATCAATGTGGAATCGCGGTCAAGCTTCCTATAAAACGCCACTCCCACCAACAGAGGCAGCAATACACTCCAGATAGAAATCTGTAATAGCACATTTTGTAGATCCATCAGCGATGCAACCTTCCTTGCATACAAAAATAGGAGGTGCATAGAACTTCTAAGGTTCAATTGCGCTAATAGGTATGATCACGGGAACTCCTCCTGGGATCGTCATTGATGGCGGTGGCTTGGGTGTGCCCGGGTGTTCAGTTCCAATAGTAGTTGTGAGGGATTCTGTTTCGCTGCCCGTTGAAGTGGTATCGAGCACAAGGTTTTTTCCGTCTTCCGACAGGTGGTACACCAGGCACATCACAACCGGTCGACCACGATCGGCAACTGTCCCGTCTTTTAACCTGTCTTTAGCCCCATGTAGTATAACGAAATAGCTTCCGGAGCTAAGCTTTTTTAGTGTAGGCTCAAGACTCCGCTGGCTAAAGATAAACGCGAAAGGCGAAGTGAAAAAGTCCAACGCATCCTTCTCCCCGGATAATGCAGACATTAACTTAGGCTGGCTGGTGGTCACTATTTCGTTTGCCCGATTGAACAATTCATCTGCTTCAGCTTTTGTAATGGGCTTTCCGAACTCTGGTGTCATTGTTTTGATTTACTGAATGGTAACACGATTTCATTCAGGGATGATATAGTGTCTAATTAACTGATAATATCAATTTCGCTGATTGTGGCAACAAGCCTATCGCCAGAAAAGATCTGAATGCTTTGGTATTGTAACAGGTTTAGGATTGGCTCGGCATAACTGATTTCGCAGGTGACACCTTCTTCCGAACTCACGCCAGGCAGAATCTCCAAGACAAGAATATCGGGTACATTGCTTTCCCTTTTTCGGAAAACAGGCCTTAGAAGGATGCTTTTTGTAAACACTTCGCCAACTACGTACAGCATCGGGCAATCTATTGATTCAGAAGATTCAAGGTCAATCCATGCTTCCCAGAGATCTACTTCTTGATCCGTTTCTGTGCTTATCATATACATTGTTTAGCCGAAAGTAGAAAGTCTGAATACCCGCAGCACGGGTGAATTCACTAAAAAAGTCGGGTTTTTAAACGGTGTTTTTTATCACTAAAACTCCCTTAGAAATTGCTTGACCCATCAGAGGCGGAAGCTAATTCGACGGCTTAACAAAAAGATTGAATCTCCTCTGTTTCATATCAAAACTCTTGTTACCTTTGCGCTCCCAAAAAGAAGTTCTTTCGATCTCCCGTGAGGGAAAATGAGGAATTTGGGAGTTTCGGCCCACGTGTCGGGACGTTTGAACCAATAAATCAGAAGAAAATGGCAAAAGAAATCACTGGCTATGTAAAGCTTCAGTGCAAGGGTGGCCAGGCTAACCCTGCACCTCCAATCGGTCCTGCACTAGGTTCCAAGGGTGTGAACATCATGGAATTTTGTAAGCAGTTCAATGCAAGGACTCAAGACAAAATGGGAAAAGTACTCCCTGTATTACTCACTGTCTACTCCGACAAATCGTTTGATTTCGTCATCAAAACTCCTCCAGCTGCAGTTCAGTTAAAGGATGCTGCTAAAGTCCAGAGCGGATCAAAAGAGCCCAACCGAAGCAAAGTAGGAAAGGTGAACTGGTCCCAGGTTGAAGAGATCGCTAAAGATAAAATGGCTGATCTTAATTGCTTTACTGTTGAAAGCGCCATGAAAATGGTGGCCGGTACGGCACGCAGCATGGGGCTTACCGTTGAAGGCACTGCGCCCTGGGCGAAATAATCATCCTTGTTGAACTTACAAAAACTTATTTCAATGGCATTCGTTCCAAAAAAAAGAAAAGCAGCTAACACCAGGATTGAGGCAGCGAAAGCTTACTCCCTGAGAGAGGCATCCGCTTTGGTGAAAGATATAACTACTTGCAAATTCGACGCATCCGTTGATTTGCACATCCGTTTGGGCGTAGATCCCAAGAAAGCAGACCAGGCCATTCGTGGCACTGTGAGCCTGCCACACGGCACTGGTAAAACCAAGAAAGTACTGGTGCTTTGCGGCCCCGACCAGGAGGCAGCGGCAAAAGGTGCCGGTGCTGATTTTGTTGGCCTTGACGAATTTGTACAAAAGATAGAAGGCGGCTGGACAGATGTTGATGTGATCATTGCTACTCCTGCCGTAATGCCTAAAATTGGTCGTTTAGGTAAAATTTTGGGACCGCGCAACCTAATGCCGAACCCCAAAACAGGTACGGTTACTAACGATGTAGCAGCTGCAGTAAACGAGGTAAAAGGCGGTAAAATTGCCTTCAAAGTAGACAAGGCGGGAATAATACATGCCTCAATAGGGCGGGTATCTTTCACTCCCGAAAAGATTGCAGAGAACAGCCAGGAGCTAATCAATGCTATCATTCGGGCAAAGCCGGCTACAGCAAAAGGCACTTATCTGAAAGGGTTGTCCATGGCAAGTACAATGAGCCCCGGAATTTCGATAGATACAAAATCATTCGTTCACTAAAGCCCCTCCCCAGCCCTCCAGCAAACGGAGGGAGCTTAGAGGAGTGTTCCAATAATTGATAACACTCAAAAGAAGTAAAATGACTAAAGAACAAAAAAACGAAGTGATAGAAGCGTTGAAAGAGAAGTTTTCTCAGTACAACAACTTCTATATTACAAATACAGAAGCGCTGAGCGTAGACCAGGTGGGAAAGCTGCGGCGTATTTGTTTTGACAAGAACGTTGAAATGAAGGTGGCAAAAAACACCCTCATTAAAAAAGCTCTAGAATCTTTAAACAACGACAGGTTTTCAAATGTATATGAGTCACTCAACGGCGTGACTGCTTTACTTTTCAGCGAAAATGCTAAGGAGCCTGCATTGATCATTTCTGATTTCAGAAGAGACAGCAAAGGCGAATTGCCCGCCCTGAAAGCAGCCTTCATCGACGGTGATGTATTTTCCGGTGACAACCAACTCGAAGCACTGAAAAATTTAAAGAGCAAGCAAGATTTGATTGGCGAGGTGATTGGCTTATTGCAATCGCCTGCGAAGAATGTTATTTCTGCACTTAATGCAGGAAATAAGCTTGCAGCCCTCGTGAAAGCACTGGAAGAGAGAGGAGCGTAATAAGGAATGTGCAAATGAGAAGATGTGCAAATGAGAGTGCCACAACCTGCACAGTTGAAATTTACTCATTTGCAAATTAGAATCGAATCCTAAGTCTTCGGGTACAAGTGAAGACGCATCATAAACCTCCGCTGGAGCAAAAGCTATGAAAGCGGTTTTTTAAAAAGTAAAACATGGCAGATTTGAAAGCATTCGCTGAACAACTGGTGAATCTATCAGTGAAAGACGTAAACGAATTAGCAAAGATTTTAAAGGACGATTACGGCATTGAGCCTGCTGCTGCAGCTGTAGCTGTTGCTGCTGGTCCTGCTGCAGGTGGAGCTGCTCCTGCTGTAGAAGAAAAAACTTCTTTCAATGTGGTATTGAAAGCTGCTGGTGCTAACAAACTGAACGTAGTTAAGATCGTGAAAGATTTAACTGGTCTTGGTTTGAAAGAGGCTAAAGACCTCGTAGATGGCGCTCCAAAACCAATTAAAGAAGGTGTGGACAAAGGAACTGCAGAGGAGTTAGCTGCTAAGCTAAAAGAAGCTGGTGCAGAAGTAGAAATTGCATAATCGACTCACTACTATTTTTTCAAGCCCCCACTTCGGGGGCTTTGTTATTTCATAACTCCAGATAAGGAGAGATTTTCTTTACCGTTGCCGCGTC
>DASQNW010000256.1:0-3729 GCA_035644775.1 Chitinophagaceae bacterium
GCCGCTGTAAAACAGCATTTAGGCAGGCCTGCTTTATTCGTGAACGATAAAGTGGAAGCACCTGCTTTTTACTCTCTTACACATGCATATGGAGGGCGCTGGAGTTGGGAAGAGGTAGCCCAACGAAACATCAAAATATTCTGTAACAGCGGCACTTCCTTGTACCAGGTAGACATGTACCTGGAAGATATATGGTATAAAGACGCAGACACGCTTGACATGGCCAAAGTGCAACGACAGGTGAAAGGTGTGCTGGATGCTTGCCCTAACGCAGGAGTAGTAATCAGAATACACGTGAATGCACCTTTCTGGTGGAATGAAAAAAATCCTGAGGAGTGCACCAAGTATGCGGACGGCCCAATAGAGCAACGTACTTATGGGGTTCCGTTCAATAATGAAGATGGTGATGTTGATAGAGCATTGAGGGCGAGCCTCGCGTCTATGAAATGGAGAAAGGAAGCGGGTGAGAAGCTGAAACAATTTTGTAAGCGGTTGTATAACACGCCTGAAGGAAACAGTGTTCTTGGGTTTCATGTACGCGGAGGAATTTATGGGGAATGGCATTACTGGGGGTTTATTCCTCATGACCCCGACACCGGCCCTGCTATGACTGCATACTTTCGTGAGTGGTTGAAGAAAAAGTATAAGACTGATAAAAACCTTCAGAGCTCCTGGCGTACTAAAGCTTTTACATTAAACAATGCGACGGTACCGGGTAAAGAGGAACGAATATTTACTGCCGACAGCATTTTTCACGATCCTGCAAAAGAACAGAGAGTCATTGACTATTTCATTGCACAGCAGGAAGTGGTAGCAGAAGATATCGAGTACTTCTGCAAGATTGTGAAAGACAATTGGCGCCGGCCAAATATTGTCGGTGTTTTTTATGGTTATTTTCATATGACCTTCTGCCGCCAGGCAACTGGCGGACATTTGTTTATTGAAAGAATTTTAAATTCTCCGCACATCGACTACCTCGCTGCACCGCAAACTTATTGGGGCGACAGCAGAAGGGTTGGCGGTTCTGGCAACTCTAGAGGAATTATAGAGTCTACCTTGCTGCATGGGAAATTGTGGTTAGACGAAATGGACAATGGGGGTGAGCAGAAAAACTACCAGGCTGATTTGAGAGCCAGTTTTGAACCCAGCTTAGAATACGCATCGCTGATCCGCAGAAATTCATTGTTACCCATGATGAGAGGCATTGGCCTTTGGTATTACGACTTTGGTGTGCGGTTTGGCCAGGGCTGGTGGGACAGACCTTTGTACCAGCAACAAATAGCTGAAGAAAAAAAGTTGTTTGATGAATGGGCAAAGCAAAAGCAACATTCTGTTGCCGATGTGTTAGTAGTCTGGAGCATGGAGAGCTTTTATTACGTTAAGAACGTGTGGTACCCGCTTTGTTACGACCAGCTCGACGCAGCCGCTGAGGAACTGCTTCGAGCAGGCGCTGCTACTGATCATATCTACATCTTTGACATAGATAGAGTAAACCTTGATCAATACAAAGCAGTAGTATTTATGAACACATACATGATGTCGAGCGGCGAGCGTCTGTTGATCAAAAACAAAGTGGCAAAGAACAATCGTACACTAATCTTCAATTACTTGCCCGGTTACACAGACGGGTCGAAACTGGATGTGAAATGGGTAACGCAGGTAACCGGAATGAAGTTGCAGAAGTTGGTGTTAAACGACACGCCGGTGGTGGAAGTGAAAGACATGAACATCCGCTATCAATTTGCAGCGCCAGTTCATCCTTTATATGTAATCAACGATCCGGCTACAGAAACGGTTGGTTTACTAAGGCCTAAAAACAGTAACAAAGAGTATCCAATTATCGCTCGTAAAAAATTAGGAGATCACACAGTTGTTCACGCGATGCTGCCCGTCCACAACCCTTCTTTTTTTCGAAAGCTTTTTGCAGATGCCGGGTGTCACATCTATAATTCGGAACCGGATTTTACTTATGCAAATTCAAATGCATTGATGTTACATACCAAAGAGGGAGGTGAGAAGCAATTAAGGCTGCGTAATGGGAAAGTTGTACAGATTACCGTCCCTAAAACATCTACCTGGCTCCTGGACGCAACTACGGGTGAGGTGCTGCTTCCCTTAAAGGGAAAGAGCGAACACTAAAGTTGATTTATGGTTTTTCTTCCTGCGGCGGTGATGTCTTCAGCGTTTTCAAGCTCCCAATTTTTAGACTTGACCACTTCTGTTAATAGGGTGCGCATTTGGTCAGCCGCTATCTTCGGAAGATTGCTTTTCATTGCCGCGATTTCCACTTGTTTTTTTCCGTTTACCTGGATGCGGGTCAGATCTTCCCGACCTAACATATTGAAGATATTCTCATCGAAGTTGTAGTATTTGTAGTCAGGTTCAATACTGATAATTTGCGGTTCAGGAAAAGAAACCAATTTTATTTTATGACTTGCCTCATCAGCCTCCCATACACATTTTTCAAAGTCGTAGCCTACCAACACTTTGGCTTCTATAATCACAAGGGCTCTTTTTTTTGAGGGGAAGAAACCAAAAAGCTTTTTCGTGTCCTCAAACGTATAGAGCTCGTTAAAATGCCCTTCGGCAAATACGATCTTGAACACACGACGCATGCTTTCTACGATGGTATGCGAACTTTCCGTTACCACCTGGCGTTTGTTATTCCGGTTTAGTCTCCACACAAGGTACATGATCAAAGCGCCCAACACGAGGCCAAGAACCAGGATACCTATGATGTTAGGGCCTGCGTACGTACTCACAGGAGCTGCCGTGCAACCGCTGATCCCGCTACAAACCATCAGGGTAGTCAAAGAATAGAAAAGCCATGCTTGTTTAGAAGTATAATTATTTATCATCGGACTTGTTCGTGTTGAACCTTCACAATACAAATTCCGTGCTTGGGAAAATTCTATGTTGCCTCAAGCAGTCTGTAATGTGAATTCAATTTTTTTTTATCTTTACATCAGCTTCTGATTTTCAGAAATGAAATTATTTCCCCTTGGAAACCGGAAAGCTAGAACAAACCTTACAACATTCGCAACAATGCATGTGCTTCTCCTGAAGCCATTGCGCTTAAAG
Source organism: Chitinophagaceae bacterium (assembly GCA_035644775.1). GTDB lineage: Bacteria > Bacteroidota > Bacteroidia > Chitinophagales > Chitinophagaceae > Flavisolibacter. Next base: position 3,082 of record DASQNW010000256.1, read on the forward strand.
AAAGTACCTCCAGCAAAAACCCTCTGTAACAAGAGGGTTTTTAAATTGGAATGCCTAACGGCTGCCGGTGATCTCCTTTAGCTTTTCGAAAAATCCCTTTTTTCTTTCTGAGCTGATGCCCCACATCACGGGCACTGACTGATATCCCTGTTCAGGCCCTTCATTTTTCATGCGGTAATCAAAATACCCCCACGACGCATATTCTGAAGTAGCTGCAATAAAATTGTTCATCGGCTTATCAAAATCGAAGTGATCATCTTCATTGAATACAATGGGCTTGGATTTGTAGCCTGCTACTGACCTCGTTTGCCGCACCATCTCAATGATCTTTTCCGGATCGCTCACTCCGTTGCCATGCAACAACAGGTAATCAGCGGTGCGTACTACATTCTCCTGTGGAATAGTGCCACCTCCATAACTGGTGCTTACAAGCAACCGCCGCCCCTTCTCCCTCTTATCTTGGACACGCTTTATGAGTTCGTGTACACGTGGGGGCTGAAGAATTGGATGATCGTACTGTACATTACATTCGTTATTGATCTCCACAAGGATGTTGGTGTATTCTTTTGCTAGGAGCCAGTTGGTAGCATTATCTGCTGCTGACAGTACAGCCGCTTCATCTTTGAGGCGCTGATCCTGCCCAAAATA
>DASQNW010000257.1:0-2852 GCA_035644775.1 Chitinophagaceae bacterium
CGTTCCTGCGTCAGTTGAGTATGATGGCTATAGCGTAAACGTAGCGAAGGTTGACTCATCACTAGTCTCTTTGATGATGCCATACCACGACAGCATTCATAAAGTGATGAACGCAAACTTGGGAACTGCCGTTAAGACACTTCATAAGAAGCAGCCGGAGGGTACGCTCGGCAATTTTATGGTTGACGCGATGCTGCACATGGCAAGACAGAAATTTGGGGTGCCGGTAGATGTAGCCGTAATGAATTATGGAGGGATCAGGCTTCCTGAATTGCAAAAAGGCCCCGTCTCGCGCAGCCGCATTTTTGAACTGATGCCGTTTGATAATCTATTGGTGATTCAAAAGCTGAATGGTAAGGCATTGCAGCAATTCTTTGACCTTATTGCAGAACATGGTGGCTGGCCTATAGCCGGGGCAACAATGCAGATCAGAGATAAAAAAGCGGTAAATGTGTTAATTGGCGGCGAGCCACTGCAAGATCTAAGAATGTATACAGTAGCCAATTCCAATTACATTGCCGAGGGTGGAGACGATGCTTACATGCTCAAAAACACTCCGTACGTTAATATTAACTACCTCATTCGCGACGCAATAATTGACTACATACGCCAAAAAGGTAATTTGATAGATGCACAATTAGAAAACAGGATTAGGAATGCTCAATAGACGGAGATTTATACAAGATGCAAGCTTAGCTGCCGGGTCAATATTGTTAGGGCCCAGCCTTTTACAAGCAAATGATGCGGCGGCCAGTGTAAAAAGGCTCACCATTTTGCACACCAATGATATGCATAGCAGAATTGATCCTTTTCCTATGGACGGCGGCCGAAATCAAGGCCTTGGTGGCGTAGCTGCCCGGGCTCAGCTAATAAGTGAAATTAGAAAACAGGAAGAAAACGTGCTGCTGTTGGATGCAGGTGATATTTTTCAAGGAACACCATACTTCAACTTTTATCATGGTGAGCCAGAATTAAGAGCTATGTCTGCAATGAATTATGATGCGGCTACAATCGGCAACCACGATTTTGATGCAGGCATAGAAAACCTTGCGCTGCAGGTGAAGCAACATGCAAGATTTCCGATGCTTATCTCGAATTATGATTTCACCAACACACCCATGGAGTATAACTACAAACCATGGCAGATTATTAGAAAGGGAGGTTTGAAGATAGGAGTGTTTGGTATCGGCATTCGACTTGAAGGGCTGGTGCCGAAACTTTTGTATGGCAACACCGTTTATTTAGATCCTGTAGTGAAGGCAAATGAAACTGCTGCGAGGTTGAAACAGGAGAAGTGTGATTTGGTCGTGTGTTTATCTCATCTTGGCTATAAATACCAGGAAGATAAAATCAGCGATGTTATACTTGCAAAAAACTCCGAGAATATTGATCTCATTATTGGCGGCCACACCCACAGTTTTTTGGACGCCCCTGTTGTTGTGAAAACTAAAAACAACAATGATGTTATCATTAATCAAGTTGGTTGGGGCGGTATTATTTTAGGAAGATTAGACTATTTTTTTGACGCGAAAAAAAACAAAAAAATTAGGTCTGCAACGTCTATATCAGTTACGAAAAAATCAAGTGAATAAAAATTTTTTTTTCGTTGAGTTTTATAGATATTCGCTCTCCTGTCTGAGAAAAATTTATTTATACACATCCTGTGGAAGAATTGCACTAAACTTTCTTAACTCAACGTAAAAAAACTGCAACGTAGTACATGGAGAAGAATGCTGAACATGTTTGGGCGAATTGTCTTTCGATCATTAAAGACATTGTAGAATGGCAGCATTTTAAGACATGGTTTGAACCCATCCGGCCTGTAGCACTGAAGGAAAATGTGCTCATCATACAAGTGCCTAGTCAATTTTTTTTCGAATACCTTGAAGAACATTATGTAAATCTTCTTGCAAAAACTTTGAAGCGGGAATTAGGAAAAGAGGCACGGCTGGAGTACAGAATTATGGTGGATGGTGGAAATAACTACAATAAGCCTGTTACTGTTGATGTAGCAACTCACGGATACAAATCATTTTCGAACAACGAGATGGACTTTCCTTTAGTGTTGAATACGCCGGTGAAGAATCCATTTGTGATACCTGGATTGAAGAAAATGCATATCGATCCGCAATTAAATCCTATTTACACATTAGAGACTTACATAGAAGGTGACTGCAATCGTGTTGCCCGCAGGGCCGGCAAAACTGTAGCTGAAAAGCCCGGTGCTAATTCTTTCAATCCACTGGTGATATACGGAGGCGTTGGTCTAGGCAAAACGCACCTTGCACAGGCGATCGGAAACGAGGTAAAGCGTTTGTTTCCAAACAAAGTTGTGCTCTATGTGAGCTCAGAAAAATTCATCAACCAATTTGTTGATCACAGCCGCAACAATGCCATCAATGACTTTATACATTTTTACCAGCTGATTGATGTGTTGATTCTGGATGACGTTCAGTTTTTTAATAGGGCGGAGAAATCGCAGGATGCTTTCTTTGCGATCTTCAATCATTTACATCAATCAGGCAAACAGCTGGTACTTACATCTGACAAGTCGCCAAAAGATCTGGAAGGCGTTCAGGAGCGTTTGCTCAGTAGGTTTCGTTGGGGATTGAGCGCAGACATTCAGATACCGGATTACGATACTCGTATTGAGATTCTTGAACGCAAGATGAAGAACGATGGGTTGGAAATGCCGAAAGAGGTGGTGAAATACATTGCGTACAATATCAATAGTAATGTAAGAGAGCTGGAAGGTGCGCTTATTTCGCTGCTTGCGCAATCATCGCTCAACAGGCGTGAGATTGACCTTGATTTGGCTAAGAAAGTGCTGAGGAATTTTGTAAAATCGTCGA
>DASQNW010000258.1:0-2167 GCA_035644775.1 Chitinophagaceae bacterium
GTTTTGCCTCCACCACCACCACCGCTTCCAGCAACCTCACAGCAAAAAAAGGAACTGGAAGAGGCTTTACTGATCATTGACGGTGAGGAGAAAGGAAAGCTTGGAACGCCAGCAGACCTGGAAAAACTCGTTCCTGCAGACAGGCAGGTGAAGGAAGTTCATGTCTACAAAGCACAAGAAGCAATTGCGAAATACGGGAAAAAGGGAGAGCATGGAGTGATCTCTCTCACAACTGAGGAGAAACCTGCACCGCCGCCACCACCTCCGGCACCATTAAAAGAAGTGGAGAAAGTCATCGAACCAAAAGAAAAGTTAGAAGAGCAACATGTTCAACTTGAAGTGCGCCAGTCTGAACCGAAGAAAAAACAAAGCGCTTTGAGGGAAGTGCCGGCTAAATAAAGCTTTGAGAAGCAACCAGTACGCAGACCTTAATTTCTCAGAACTTGTAAGACGAATTAGAAGGAGTAAACTATTTCTCTTCCGCTAACAGCTATAGAAAGAGTTTTCTCTGAAGCCGCCTCTACCCTTCCGATAATTTGTGCATCAATATCAAATTCTTTAGCAATGCTGATCAACTGATCGGCATTTTTTTCGTGTGTATACAGCTCGAGCCTGCAACCCATGTTAAACACCTGGTACATTTCTTTATCATCAGCACCACTACACTGCTGGATAGTTTGAAATACTTGAGGTGGTGCAAACATATTGTCTTTCACAATCCTAACTTTATCGGGCACATACTTCATGCACTTAGTTTGTCCGCCACCACTGCAGTGAATCATTCCGTGAATCATTACGAAATGGTCTTCCAGGATTGTCTTGATTAGAGGAGCATAAGTTCTGGTAGGTGACAGCACTAATTTCCCAACAGTGCTGCTCATGGTGTTTCCACGGAAACTCACATCGATTGTATCTTCAAGATCGAAAGAGCCAATGTAAGTGACTTCGTTTGCCAACGCAGGATCCACAGTTTCCGGATATTGATCTATATACTTCTTCTTTAAAACATCATGGCGGGCACTTGTAAGGCCATTACTGCCTATACCGCTGTTATAGCTGCTCTCGTAAGTCGATTGTCCATAGCTTGCAAGCCCCACAATTACATTGCCGGCCCTTATGTTTTCGTTAGTAATGATCCGCTCCTTAGGCCATCGGGCGGCTATGGTGCCATTCACAGCGATTGTCCGCACTACATCTCCCACATCTGCCGTTTCGCCACCGAGAAAATGAATGTGAACTCCATGCTGGTGCATCATTTCAAAAAATTCCTGCGTTCCTTCTATGATTGCCTTTAAAACCTCACCAGGTATCAGATTCTTGTTTCGATCAATTGAAGATGAGTAGAGCATGTGGTCGTAGACGCCAACACATATGAGGTCATCCGTATTCATAACAATTGAGTCTTGCGCTATTCCTTTCCACACCTCTAAGTCGCCGGTTTGCTTCCAATACAAGTATGCAAGCACAGTTTTTGTTCCTGCACCATCCGCGTGCATGACGTTCACCCAACTGGCGTCTGCACCTAATATGTCATCATAAATTTTGCAAAATGCTTTGGGATATAACCCCTTGCTAATGTTACGGGTGGCGCTATGAACTTCTTCTTTTTGTGCAGAAACTCCTCGTTTGGCGTAAAGCGACATTACTAATGTTTGCCGCAAATTTAAGTGAGTTTAAAAAAGCACAATGCAACTTCAGCTGGCACCGTGTCTGTCAATCAAAAAAGAAGGTGACTAATTCTGCCGAACAGTGTCAGTTTTATCAAAACGAAAACCTCGCAGTCTACCGTCCATCTTTTAAACTAACTATACTACTATATCTTAGCGCCAGAATGGAAGTTTACATCGGCATTGAAGCGTTGCCCGAATTCAAAAATGCTGTCCTGACCATCGGCACCTTTGACGGAGTTCACCTGGGGCACCGCAAGATTATCCAGGCAGTGGTTGATGAAGCAGAAGCCATAGGCGGCACTTCGGTGCTTGTTACTTTTGAACCGCATCCCCGAAAAGTAGTTAAGCCAGGCTTAAACCTTCAGTTGATAAATACGCTTCATGAAAAAATAAGTTTGCTGACTAAAACGGGCATTCATCATCTTGTAGTTGTGCCATTCACGGAGGCTTTTTCGGAACAATCACCCGAACAATATGTCTCTGATTTTTTGGTGGCG
>DASQNW010000259.1:0-4561 GCA_035644775.1 Chitinophagaceae bacterium
ACTCTTTGTTATCAGCTTAATTAGCGGAAGAAGAAGCGGTACAACTGACCCTTTATAAAGAATAAGATTTAGCAAAAAAAGATAGCCCCGGCAAACAGTTGGGGCTTTAGTTTTTTATAGAGCGGTTCTAGATCTGGTGTGTTTTATAAAATTCCTGCAGCTCAAATACTGCCTGGCAGATTAGGTTCTCATGTTGCACCTCATTGCCAATATCACAACTTAGACTACCGAAAAAACCAATGTTGTGTACGTGATAAAGAATGATGCTGAAACCTATGTTGTCGTTGATGAATTCCCAAAGTGTTCTTCCTGCCTCATAAACCTTAAACTGGCAGGGACAGCCTTGTGGCAGCACGAGTGAAGTTTTGAAGACAGGTTTAACCATACACGTCTATTCATTAAGGGAAGGCGGGAATCATGGAACTTGCTTGTGTTAAAGTACAAAATCTTGCATAAAGCCACGGCTTTTTTAAACTAATCCAGCCTGTATGCCGATCGATGCTGGAGCGATGTATTTTTTCTTTTTCTTTGAACAAACGATTAACTATCTCTCAAGATGAAAAGAATTTTGCTTGTCACTATCTCGGTTTTTTATGTGTGTACTGTTTTTGCAAACGTTCGACTTCCAAGAATCTTCGGTGACCAAATGGTGCTGCAGCGGGATCGTGCTATCCAAATCTGGGGATGGGCGGATAAGGGCGAAAGAGTGACAGTGCAGTTCCTAAACCAGAAAAAAACAACAACCACGGGAAAAGACGGCAAGTGGCGGATCGTGCTGCAGCCAGAAGCAGCAGGCGGCCCATACACGCTCTCGGTAAAAGGAAAGAACGCCATTGTTCTAAACGATGTACTGGTGGGAGATGTATGGATCTGTTCGGGCCAGTCGAATATGGAGTGGTCCGTGTTGTCCAGCAATAACCCGGCACAAGAAATTGCAGCGGCAAATTATCCCCAGATCAGGCATATAAAAGTAGCTAATGACGTAGGGGAAACGCCTAAGGACGATCTTATGCGTCCTTCTACGTGGCAGAAAGCCACCAGCGAGCATGTGGGCGCCTTCACTGCGGTAGGATATTATTTTGCACGGGAGCTTCACCAGCAGTTGGGCATTCCCGTAGGATTGATCAACACCAGCTGGGGCGGCACAGACGTAGAAACATGGACGAGCAGGGAAGCTTTTGAAACCAGCGAGGAGTTCCGCCATATGATCCGTTCTGTACCGGTGATGAACATGGATTCAGCAGTAAAGCAACGCACTTTTTCTGTTATGAATATAGTTAAGGAGGTGCAAGGTGGACTGCCCAATTCTTCATCACTGATGAACTGGAAAGAACCTGGTTTCGACGATAGCAAGATGCCTACAATGCCTTTGCCTGGCTTATGGGAAGGCGATGTTTTAAAAGATCTTGATGGAGTAGTTTGGTTTAGAAGAATTATAGACGTGCCTGCAGCTCATGCGGAAAAAATGGCTGAATTGCATTTAAGCATGATAGACGACAACGATGAGACTTACCTAAACGGAGAAAAGATTGGCAGCACAAAAGGCTATAACATAAAAAGGGTGTATACAATACCAGCTGGCATTCTTAAGGCGGGTAAAAATGTAATAGCAGTGCGAATGGAAGATACAGGCGGTGGCGGCGGTCTCCACGGTGACAGTGACGATATGAAATTAGTAATTGGTTCTGCAATACTTCCTTTGAGCGGTGCATGGGCTTTTGGTGTAGAATCTGTAAGCACGGGCAATAGCTTTCTCAATCCAAACAGTTTTCCAACACTGTTATACAATGCGATGATTCACCCGCTCGTGCCATTTGGTATCAAAGGAGCCATTTGGTACCAGGGAGAAAACAACGCTACACGAGCCCACCAGTACCGCCAGGCCTTTCCGCTTATGATCAATGATTGGAGAAAAAAATGGGGACAGGGTAATTTTCCATTTTATTTTGTGCAGCTTGCTTCTTTTAAAGCGGCAAACGGCACCAGTGCAACAGGCAGCACCTGGGCAGAATTAAGAGAGGCTCAAACGATGACCTTGTCACTCCCTAACACCGGAATGGTTGTTACGACAGACATCGGCGAAACCAATGATATCCATCCAAAAAACAAGCAGGATGTAGGTAAGCGTCTGGCAGCACTTGCGTTACGTAACACGTATCAAAAAGACGTGGTCGCCAGCGGACCCGTATACAGCTCAATGAAGGTTGATGGGAGCCGCGTGATTGTCTCATTTGATAATGTGGGCACAGGACTAAACGCTAGGGACAAGTACGGTTATTTGAAAGGTTTTGAAATAGCGGGTGCAGATCAAAAGTTTCATTACGCAAAAGCGCATATAGAAGGGAACAATGTAGTTGTTTACAATGAAGTGGTCACTACACCCGTAGCGGTTCGGTTTGCATGGGCCGATGATGCTGGCGAAGCCAATCTTTTTAATAAAGAAGGACTACCCGCTGTACCATTCCGCACAGATACCTGGAAGGGCATCACCGAAGGAAAAAAATACCGACAGTAACAATTTCACTTGCACTGCCAAACTAAGAGGCGCCATCATCAAAGTAGAGAGAATTATGGAAGTTGAAATTTTTACTCTGTGCGATTTTGCACAGGACAACCAGGGGAAACTGACTGTGGTAGGCACCTTCGACCGGCTGAATGCGCCTGTTCTTCCGTTTACATTTCCACATATGTCATTGGCTGCACGACTGCGGTTTGCCAATTCTGAAGCGGGCGAAAAACACGTTCGGATACGGTTCGTTGCACCAGACGGGGCTGAAATTCAGAGCGCAAACCTTAACGTAACTATAGTTTCATCTCCCATTGGGTATTCTGCAGTTAATATAGTTTTCAACGTGAACCAACAAAACTTTACTGCAGCCGGTATGTACAGCTTTGAGTTGTATGTGGATGAAGAATGGGAAAGCGGCCTCAAATTGTTTGTAGTGCAGGCAAATCAACAATAATAACTCCAGCAGCCCAGCCAACTATCAAACCTCAACAGATTCAGGTACTACTTTCCTGGTTTTTGTAGCGAATCTCTTGTTTAACGCATTCCTCGCCGGCACCTCAATGAACCGGTATGTGAGCGAAGCCACAACTAAACTTGCCGCTACCCACAGCCCGCACATGATCCATCCCGTTAGGTAATCAGGCTTTTGATTCATCAGCGCCATTATGTCTGAGAAGTGTTTTGGATTTTCAGAAACCACATAAACATAATAGGTGAATACGATAGGTATGTGCACCATGTAAATTGAGAATGACCAATCCCCCAGGCGTTGCAATGGTCTTGTATCAAGTAGCTTTTTTATTGAGCTATCATTGTATGCCGCGGCTAATATGATCAGTGGGAAACTACCAATAATTATTAGATCGTGAATGCCGAAATGCATCGCTGCGACAACGCCTGCAAACAACACCACAAAAGTCCAGCTCTGCTTAAACAACCTATAGCCAGTTTTTGCCTGGTATATTTCCAGCAATAGCATGCCTAACAAAAAGCCTGCGAGGCATCTCAGGAATCCATAATCCGCAACCAAATTCATATGGGGCTGACCGGTATGGAAGGGCTGCGCTATGGGTCCCAATAAATACATAAGGCTAAAGAATAAAGCGGTGATGGCTGCAAAGGCAACGACCTTGCCCACAATTTTCAACCTGGAAAATACCGGTACCAGAAAAGGGAAAATCATGTACACCCACCATTCTGTACTCAGCGACCATGAAGGAGTATTTAGCGGTGGAGTGATGTAAAGGTTCATGCCTTGTAACAATACGAGGGTAGAAGGGAATGCCTTTGGATTAAAAATGACGGCAAAAAAAGGATCTAAGCCATCCGACAAACGGACGATACAAATAGTAGCTGCCAACGCCCAGAGCAGTGTAAATAAGTGCAGCGGATATACACGTGCAAAACGTGAGCCCACATATTTCTTAAAAGCAGCGCCTTTGACGGTGCCTTGGAAATTCTTCCCGTAGACATAGGAGAGTATGAAGCCGCTGAGAACAAAAAAGAAATCCACCCACATCCAGCCGTTCGATATGAAACTGGTGCTTCCCTGCGGCACTAGCGGCATTAAAAAGAGGCTTGAATGGAAAATAACAACGAGTAAGGCAGCTATCCCACGCAAGGGAGTTAACGTGGTGATGTAAGGTGTTTTAGATGTCATTGCAGCTATGTTTTAGATAAGGCAAGTTCATTTAAGGCCATAATGAAGCTAAATAATATTGCTGCTTCAACAAACATCAACATGTATGAACTGTAAACCTTGGTTCCCGAAGTGAATGGTTCCCAGCATCAAGCGTGTTTATTCCGGTGTTATTATTGCCCTACAAGGAATACTGTTTGAACACACTACCACTTCATTAGATCATATAAATCATGAAAAACAACTTCCGAAAAAAACAAAAGTTAACTCAGAGCGTGGAGGTGATATTGAAGAATGGAGCTCCATCAGATTTGCCGGAAAATATAGAGCCGATGCTGGCCACCCTCACCAGCGATCCTGTTGAAGGAGGCGAGTGGGTGTACGAAATGAAGTGGGACGGTTACCGGGCCATC
>DASQNW010000260.1:0-7351 GCA_035644775.1 Chitinophagaceae bacterium
AGTAGCATTAACTGCATCAGTGGTTGCTCTTAATGCACAAAGCGGTGCTGGCTTCGGAGTTAAAGGTGGATTAAACCTGGCTAGTTTGACTGTTACCGGTGACGACGTGGATGACGATTTTAAAATGAAGCCTGGCTTTCATCTTGGAGTGTTCGCGAACGTTCCATTAGGAGGTACTTTAAGTTTTCAACCGGAATTGGTCTATTCAGCTGAGGGAGCAAAATTCGAAGACATTGACGATGCGAAAGTGAATCTAAGCTATTTGAACGTGCCTTTGCTAATTCAATACAATGCTTCGGGATTTTTCGCTGAAACCGGTCCTCAAGTGGGATTTCTCATGGGTGCTAAAGCGAAAGCCGATGATGAAGATGAAGACATAAAAGACAGCTTCAAGAGCACAAACTTTTCATGGGCTGTTGGCCTTGGGTTTAAAACTGCTACAGGCTTTGGTGTTGGGGCTCGCTACAATCTCGGTCTTGCAAATATTGCAGAAGAAGCAACTGATGACAATAAGTTGAAAAGCAATGTCATCCAGATTAGCTTGTTCAAGACTTTGGGCAGACGATAAAAAATTATGTAAGTCAATAGAAAGGTCGCCTGATGGCGGCCTTTTTTGTAAATTGTCGTTTCACTTTAATATTCTTTATGAAAAATGCATTTTTCTCCTTTTTGCTTCTCATTTGCGTGCATGTTGTACATGCCCAACCAACGTTTGGCTTTCATGCCAATGGAATAGCCGCCACCACCGAACAGGAGGGGGATGAAATGGAAGAATTTCCTGGCGTTGAACCCAAAAGCCGCTATTCCTGGAAAATAGGCGTAACAGCTATGGTGCCTCTCACCGAATCAATCAGTTTTATGCCTCAGTTGAATGTACTGAGCAAAGGCAACAAATATGATGAAAGCGGAAGCGAAAACATTTTTGGAGAAACATTCTCATACGACATAAAAGCAACCACTAAACTAAGCTACCTTGAGCTTCCTCTGAATTTTGTTTATAACCATACATTGACAAGTGGAAGCTTGTTCATAGGCGCAGGTCCATCCATAAGCTACGGCTTAGGGGGTGATATAGATCTTAAGTACACTATAACTATAGACAACGAAACCGACAGCGGTTCAGAATCAGCTAACGTGAAGTTCGACGGCAAAAAGTCGGACGAGGCAGACGATGACAATTACCATCTGAAAGCGTTGGAAATTGGAGCCAATTTTATTGCAGGCTACCGCTTCAACAACGGGTTATTTATACAAGGCACCTACAATCTGGGCTTGAATGACATAGATCCAAACGACAATTCGAAGGTAAAAAACCGGTATTTCGGCATCGGGATAGGATATTTTCTGCCGCGCAGGTAATGAGTTGCCTCTACGCTCTTTTAGCCGCACATGAGTTGCGGCCTTTTTTTTGCATGCATCAGTGCAAATTAATAACCATGAAAAAGAACTGTTTATTGGCTATCGCAATGGTATTGGCTGTTTCGTCTTATGCGCAGAGGGGAGCTGATTTTGGCTTAAAGGCCGGAGTTAACATTGCAACTCTGAAACAAAGTAACGTAAGTTATGATTCCCGTATAGGCCTGCACCTTGGTGGTCTGGCACATATCCACCTGGCGCCCCAGTGGGCACTGCAGCCTGAGATTCAGTACTCTCAGGAAGGCGCAGAGGTAAACGACGTGAAAATCAAATTGGACTATGTTAACATTCCTTTAATGTTGCAGTACATGTTCAATAACGGCTTTCGTATAGAAGCTGGTCCACAGCTGGGGCTGATGATAAACTCCAAAGCTGAAGACGACGACGGTAATGACGATGATCTTGATGATGTTTTCAAATCTACTAACGTTTCTCTCGGCTTCGGACTTAACTATCTCACCTACTCTGGCTTTGGCTTTGGTGGCAGGTACAATTTGGGACTAGCAGATATAAGTGAAAGTGGGGGCAGCAAAGTAAAAGCGAACAACTTTCAGATCAGCTTATTCTACATGTTCAACAATACTCATAAAGCAGCTTCAAGATAGCTGCGGTATATTTTGACAGGCTGCCAAAAGCGGCCTCTTTTTTGTAAAGCATGTGATAACGATAAAATTACGTTTATGAAAAAAATTAGTTTGTTTACACTAGCAGTCGCAACAAGCCTGGCATTATTTGCACAAGACAATCATGACATGAAGACGCCAATGGCACAAAAAGTGACGTTCGGCATCGACGCAGGCGTCAACCTGGCCACACTCGATTTTAAAGAAGTAAGTCCGGCTCCAAACACCAACATGAAGACTTCCTTCCATGGGGGCTTTATGGTTGACATTCCAGTGAGCTCCACAGTTCACCTGGTACCTTCGCTTTTGTACAGTGCGCAAGGAACAAAGTTTAGTGTTAATGCAGGCGTGGGTGGAACTGTTAACGGAGAAATGGATTTGCACTACATCTACCTTGCACCAGCAAAATTGCAACTTCACAGCCCAGGCGGTTTCATGTTTGAGACAGGACCGCAGGTTGGTTACTTGATAAAAGCAAATCAGGAAGTCGGTAATTCTGAACAAGACATAAAAGATCAACTAAAAAAACTTGATGTTCTTTGGGGTGCAGGCATTGGGTATATGACGAGAGTAGGGTTCGGCATACATGCTCGATACAACTACGGCTTTTCAAATGTGTTGAATGCGGAAGACGATAACAATCAGATGGATGGAAAGGCCCGCAACCGTGTGGTGCAGATTGGTCTCGCATACCATTTTGGAGCGAATAAATAATTTACGTTGTTTGAAATATAAGGAAGTAGAATTTGATTTAAAAACTCTTAACGAGCCGGAACAAGTTTCCGGCTTTTTTTGTACCCTAGTATTTACATCCGGTAAAAACCGCAATACTTAATTTTACTGAAATTTCTATTCTTGAAGACAATCCTGGATCACCATCAAATCTCTCTCACTATCAAAAGGCTGGCACATCAGGTTCTTGAAAATAATGTGAACATGACAAATACCGTAGTTATAGGTATTCAGCCTCGTGGTATATTTTTGTCGGACAGGATAGTAGCTGAAATAGTGAAAGAAAACGGAGGCGTTCACTTTTATTATGGGAAGCTTGACATCACTTTTTACCGGGATGATCTGAGGAAAGAAATTCACCTGCCAAACCACACCAACATCAATTTTTCGATAGAAGGGAAAAAGGTGATATTGGTTGACGATGTGCTTTATACCGGTCGCACCATTCGTGCTGCACTCGATGCACTAATGGATTTTGGCAGACCTGAAAAAGTAGAGCTGCTGGCGCTCATTGATCGCAGATACAGCCGCCAATTGCCAATACAACCCGACTATACGGGTAGAATAATAGACTCTATTGTTTCCCAAAGAGTAAAGGTCTTTTGGAAAGAAAATGATGCAAAAGATGAAGTTATTTTACTTGATCAGGAGTCTTGATGCAGCGGTTTTCAAGTGTAATTGCCCACATTTGAATCTTTCAACACTATTTCTTCTTTCCTTTATCTTTGATTTTTAATGGCGCTTTCCACTCGACACTTGCTTGGGATCAAAGAACTCACACCGCAAGACATTACGCTGATTTTACAGACGGCACAACAGTTTAAAGACGTGCTACAGCGGCCGATAAAAAAAGTTCCTTCACTAAGAGATATTACCATTGTCAACCTCTTTTTTGAGAACTCCACACGCACGCGGATATCTTTTGAGCTTGCGGAAAAAAGACTTTCTGCTGACACCATCAATTTTTCGGCATCAGGATCATCAGTGTCAAAGGGCGAGACTCTGCTCGATACCGTAAACAACATTCTCTCCATGAAAGTGGATATGGTGGTGATGCGCCATAGCGCAAGTGGGGCCCCTTATTTTCTTTCGAAACATATTCCTGCTGCGATCATAAACGCTGGTGATGGCATCAATGAACACCCGACACAAGCTCTTTTGGATGCCTTTTCGATCCTCGAGAAGCATAGCACATTAGAAGGAGTGAAGGTGGCCCTAATTGGTGACATTATGCACAGCAGGGTGGCTCAAAGCAATATTCACCTGTTGAAGAAAATGGGAGCCGAGGTTATGGTGTGCGGCCCGCCTACACTAATACCTAAATACCTTGACAAGGCTTTTGATGTACGTGTGGAGTTCAACATCAAAAGAGCGCTAGAATGGTGCGATGTAGCCAACGTGTTACGCATTCAGCTGGAGCGGCAAAACCAGGTACTGTTTTCATCATTAAGAGAATACAACTTAACTTACGGCATCAGCCGGCGCCTGCTGTCTGGCCTGTCAAAGCAGGTTACCATTATGCATCCGGGGCCAATCAACAGGGGAGTTGAACTTGATAGCGATGTAGCGGATAGTGATCAATCGATTATTCTACAACAGGTGGAGAATGGGGTTGCAGTAAGAATGGCAGTGCTATATTTACTTTCCAGTAGACAAGAGCTGTGATACTCTAAAAAATACTACAGAAAACTGAATTGCAATCATGGAACGTGTTGCTCTCTTTGCCGGCACATTTGATCCCGTTACGTTCGGGCATCTCGACATCATAGAACGTGCATTGCCACTTTTCGACATGTTGTACATCGGCGTTGGTGTAAATACGAACAAAGCACCGATGTTTTCTTCTGAACAACGCGTGGCATGGCTGAACGAACTATTTGTGAACGAGTCGAAGATTGAGCCGGTGATGTACGAAGGGTTGACAGTAGAGTGTTGCAAACGTGTGGGTGCCAACTACATCCTCAGAGGTATTCGTTACGTAAGCGATTTCGAATACGAGAAGGCAATTGCGGATATGAACAGAAGCATGGATGGGCATATTGAAACCGTCTTCCTTACCTGTCTTCCCAAATTTACATCAGTAGCATCCACCCTGGTAAGAGATGTGATCAAAAATGGGGGCGACGTGGCCCAGTTTGTACCGGATGTAGTGCTCAAAACTATCAGACGAGCTACCACAATGCAATACATTACTTAGAGACTCAACTTCCGCAATCCCGCTGCTACAACGTCTTTGATAGAGGGATGAGTGTTCTTCATGTACTCATTAACTTGTTCGAGGTCCACCCATAAACATTGCTCAATGTCCTCGTCTATCTGGGGAGTAAGCAGCTCCTTTTCATCTGCTTTCATCAAATACCAGGTGCTCTCTTTCAGCACGTGCTCTTTATCCTGGTGGTATGTGTGGTAGGTGGTGGCAAGTGGTTGCTGAAGTATCACAGAATGCAACCCAGTCTCTTCCTGCACTTCCCTCACAGCGCAGTCAGCAAGGTCCTCACCATCATCCAATTTACCCTTAGGCAGATCCCATTTGCCTCTTCGGAAGATGAGCAGTATTTGGTTTTGTTGGTTGTACGCGAGCCCACCGGCAGCTTGAATGTATAGGAACTGTCTTTTTATCGCCAACAGCACCTCGTCTTCTGGCAACGGTATGATGCCTGCCTTAACCCCTGTGATTTCCATCTGTTTGATCAGATAACTCACTCTATCCTCCGACAGTTTTGTCAACTGAACCACTTCGTCAGAGGAAAACTCCTGGAGCCCTTTAGCTACGTCTTCTCCAATGAATAGCGGCTTCTCACCAAAATATATTCTAAGCATCCTCAAAAATAGCAGTTCAAATCCCTTTTAACCTTGAATAAATTGCTGATTCAAATACCTTCGCAGCATGACTGACGCCATGTTGACGGCAGAAAAGCTTCTGCAGATAAATGCGGTTCAACTGAATGCGAAGCAGCCTTTTACCTGGGCAAGCGGATGGAAAAGCCCGATCTATTGCGACAATCGCAAAGTGCTGTCTTATCCGTATATCAGGGATTATATCAAAAGTGAGCTTTGCAACGTGGTTTTTGAAAAGTTCCCGAATGCAGCGGTAATTGCCGGTGTAGCTACTGCAGGCATTGCGTGGGGAGCTATGGTAGCCGACCAGCTGAAGCTGCCATTTATTTACGTTCGTCCAAAGCCTAAGGAGCATGGACTTGGAAACCAAATAGAAGGCGAACACCAGGAGGGGCAGGAAGTGGTGGTAATAGAGGATCTCGTTTCAACCGGAAAGAGCAGTTTGCAGGTTGTAGATGTATTAAAAGCCGCAGGATTACAGGTATTGGGAATGGTTTCTATATTCAATTACAGGTTTGATACGGGTAGAGAAGCATTCGAAAAAGCTGGCGTTCATCTGATCTCCTTAACAGATTACCCTAATCTTTTAGAGCTCGCTAAAACGAAGGGACTGGTGGGAGAAGAACAGCATGAATTTTTGTTAAATTGGCGACGAGACCCTGCAAACTGGAAAGGTGTAGCGTAACTTGGAAGTAAATTATGTTCTATGATTAAGATGCTCTTCTGCCTGGTAGCCGCGGTTAGTCTTTCTAGTTCTTCTAATGCGCAGACAAAATCTATTCAGACGGTAAAGATCAGTACACCTACAGTACAATGTGAAAGCTGCAAGAAGAAGATAGAAACCTATCTAAACCGCTATGATGGCGTATTGGCAGTAAACGTGAATTACAAGCGTAAAGAAACAATGGTTAAATATGCTATTGATCGCATCAATGAAGAAGAGATAAAGACTGCAATCGCTAACGCGGGTTACGATGCAAACGAAATTGAAGCCACCCCTGAAGCTTATAAAAAGCTACCGAAATGCTGCAAAAAGCCTGAAGACGGTGGCGGAATGAAATAAATATTCTAAAGCTGGATAATTTCATTTGCCCTGCACTTGCAGGGTTTTTTTATAGCTTCAGGTCAAGCTTGTGTTTACCTGAGTAGGTGAAAGGTCGGCTTATGAACACACCAGCTTTTCCCACCCGTACAGAGCCATCTGCTTTTACCGAAAGCTCCCGATTGCTAAGGTCGTTTACTTTTAACTTGAGCGCTTCCGCCAGAGGAACAGAGCCAGTGAAGGGTACGCTGAATTCTGAATTTTTTGCTACGTCAATCTGCTTTGACTGCGTGAATTTTCCCATATAAATCGAATCAACGAAAAAATCAGCTACTGCCTCTTTGACACTTAAACCAAATGAATTTGGGTTAAAGTACGTTACCGTAAAACCTATATCCACTTCTTTAATTCCAATTCCCCTCACCCCAAAATTTTCCAATCTTCTGAATTGGGGATCCTTCATCTCTGCACACGAAACAAGTAGGATAGCCAACGATACAACTATTGATCTTTTTATCATAAGTAACCAAAAAGCAAAAACTGTGCTCGGAAAAAGCTGCGTTTAAGGTTCTAAATTTTTTAGTAGTTAGCTCCTCCGCGTGTCTTAAGTAGTTGCTACAAGGCTTATTATTATATTTCTACGTATTAAACTGATATTTAGAATACTGAGCTTAGTAACTCCATTAATAATTGATACTAG
>DASQNW010000261.1:0-11154 GCA_035644775.1 Chitinophagaceae bacterium
TTCGAGTCTATTGATGATGGCAATTGATATCACCAGCCAAAGAAAGCCGGTAGCAAAGCCAGCCATCACATCCGTAGGATAGTGAACCCTCAGGTATATGCGGCTAAAGCCTATCAGTAAAATCAGGATGATCAAAAACACAATAAGCGTCCATTTCAATCCCTGGTGTTTAATGCTATGCCAGATGATGTAAATAATCAGCCCGTAAAAAGTAACACTCATCAAAGCATGGCCGCTGGGGAAGCTAAGGCCTCTGGCTTCTTCAAGCAGAGGGATCAAGGGGCGGGGGCGGCCAAACAGGTTTTTAAGCACAAACATTAAGGCAAGACTGCTTATGGCTATTGCAGGCACTTTTATCGAGTACCACCTATGTTTTTTTATAAAGAGGAAATATGCAATAAGGATTAGGTTGGCAGGAATAAGGAACTCGTGCTTGCCAAGAAAGGTGATGGCTACCATGAACTTATTGGTGGTTTCGTTCACGAACGGCTTCAAAGCATCAAATACCTGAAAGTCTAAACTCTCATTGCGCAGGTGAAAAATTCGTCGTGTTACAAGGACAAACACAATCAACGACACGACAAATACTGTCAGCACCACCAGCATCTCTATAGACAAGAGTGCAAGGCTGGCCCAGAACTTTTTAACTCTTTCCCGTACTCTTTGTACCATACGCAATCCCTTGCAAAGAATATGCGA
Organism: Chitinophagaceae bacterium; assembly: GCA_035644775.1. Lineage (GTDB taxonomy): Bacteria > Bacteroidota > Bacteroidia > Chitinophagales > Chitinophagaceae > Flavisolibacter. The sequence continues at coordinate 700 of DASQNW010000261.1, forward strand.
AGTTCCCAAAAATATAGTGTCAAAGTTTACTACTTAAATGCTCCGTAAGGTTCCTGGCTGGTGTATGGCTGGTATAATATTTTAATATCACCACCTAAGAAGCTGTTGATCTAGTGCAAGGCATCTGCAATCAAAGGAATAAGTTAGAGGAGAACGGGTGAAAATAAGCTTCGTCTGGAGCATGTGCAGGATTGTCCTCATTCCATCACCCATTGGATATAATTCTGTTGTATATTGGAATTGGGAATCGAAGGGTGGCTCGTAAACAATAGAGTACACTCCCGGCCACATCCATCAGGATGCCTCAGTAGTTTGGTATTGTTATGCTCTTGATTATTTTTGGATGAATTTGAATCTCCAAAAGGTAAAACCGGATAACACTAGGAAATTAATCTACATGCAAAGAGTTTTGATTATAGACGATGATCCGGATGTGATCACTGTGCTACAACTTCTGCTGAAAAAGAAGGGGTATGCAGTGGCATCGGCGTCGCGGGAAGACGAAGCGTTGCAGCAGATTGAAGCATTCAAGCCACACCTGATAGTGCTGGATGTGCTCCTGTCCGGCGTAGATGGACGCACAGTCTGCAAAAAGATAAAAAATACCGAGCACTGGAAACATATTCCAGTTATTATGTTTTCAGCGCATCCTTCTGCTCAAAAGAATATGCAAGATTTTGGAGCAGACGATTTTCTACCTAAGCCTTTTCAAGGTGAAAAATTACTCGAGCGCATCGAAGCGCAGCTTGCCAGGTTTGATGAACAAACAAAATTGCCTAACTGAAAAAGCTGCCCAGATACCTGTTGTGGATACAAGGCATTTACACAGCTTTAACTGCTTTGTGGCCGATTGTTGATCTACACAGCTTTATGCTTGTAAGTGGCTATAAATTCGACCGGTGGCTAGTGAAAACAGTTTCTTTGTTGTTGTTAGCGATCGCTGTATGCATGCTCTTAGCCGCTTGTCAGAAAAATGAAAACTTTCCAGTTGGCGTGCTTTCATTGTTCACTTCTGTAAGTCTGGCCTATGTGGATTTCTTTTATGCATTATCTGACACTATCCCCAACATTTATATGGTAGATGGCCTTGCCGAAATAGTTTTTACCGCCTTATGGCTATACATTCTGGTTGGAAAAAGATGGGCAATAAGCGACACTGTAGATTCATAGATTATACAATTGTGCTACTGCCAAAATTTTAATGCTCTAAATTGGTTTGAGTGCCGCGAAGCATGTCGGTGGCCCCTTCCCTGCTATGCTCCAGGTGGAGTTCGCCAGATGGCTGCTGTTTTACTTCGCTCTGTGCCTCTAATCCTATTGGTCCTTTTGCTGGTATTATTCCGCCGTCAACCGCCCACAACGCACCTGTTACAAATGATGCTTCATCAGAAGCAAGGAACAAGTATACATTGGCTACTTCTTCTGGAGTTCCCAAGCGGCCCATTGGGGTTGCTGATACCAACATTTTCTCAATCCTTGTTGTTACCGGACCTGTTTCTTTATGGTTCCAGGCTGTATCTATCGGGCCGGGAAGCACACAGTTTACACGCACACCATATTTGGCTTCCTCCACGGCAACTCCCATCATAAAAGCGTGCATCCATCCCTTCGTGCCACCATACGGAGCATTTTCTGGCAAACCCTTTACACCCGATTCAGAGCCAGCCGATACAATGCAACCATTTGTCTTCCTTAGCTCGGGTATAGCAAATTTTGTCATCAGAAATGCGGTTCGTACATTGTTTTTGATCAGGTACTCAAAAGCGTCTGTCGGGTAATTGTGTATTTCTTCCATCACGGGAAATACTCCCGCGTTGTTGATTAATATATCCAGCCTGCCATAGGTAGCAACAGCAAAGGCCACACATTCCATAGCATTCCCCTCATGGGAAATGTCGGCTATAAAGGCAGCAGCATCAGCACCCATGCTCCTGATATCATTTACTACGTCCTGCACCGGATCTTCTGGGAAACCATTCACAATAACCTTAGCACCTTCGACAGCAAATTTTTTAGAGATGGCTTCACCAATGCCTGTTGCTCCACCTGTAACTATCGCCACTTTACCTTCTAATCTTCTCATGACTAAACATTTTATTGATCAGGAAAACTATTGGAAAGAAATAGTTGTGCCAATAGCCTGTAGATCAGCTGAGTAAAACTCTCCCGATGCTAACGAATCAGTTATCTTAAAAATTACAAACGATAGTTCTGTCCAGAGAATCCCGGAACATTTGTCAGGTGCTGCTGGCATCTGCCGTCGGAGATGGCTGCTCTAACAATTTCATTAACTCATCAAGTTTGGGCGCAAGAATAATCTCGGTGCGGCGGTTGCGTTGCCGGCCTTCAGACGTTTCGTTACTGTCAATAGGCTCATATTTACTCCTTCCGCTGGCGGTAATCCGCGTGGGGTCAACTCTGTAAGTATCCGTTAGCAGCCGCACGATCGCTGTTGCCCTTGCTGTACTAAGTGCCCAGTTATCTTCGTATCTGCCTTTGATGGGGATAGAGTCGGTATGCCCTTCTATGAGCACACTTATTTCGGGGTTTACATTCAACACCTGTGCTAGCTTACCTAATGCTTCTCGTCCTTTCGGGTTTACCACCGCACTTCCAGATGGGAAAAGCAGGTTTTCTTGTAGGCTCACATATACTTTTCCGTTCTTGGTGAAAATAGTTAATTCGTTAGAGCTAAATCCAACAAGGGCATCCGTCATCTTCTTGCGGATGTTTTCAAGAGCTGAGCGTTGTTGATCCAACAGTCGGCGCATGTCCGTCAACCTACTACGTTCGGCTTCAAGTTGCTGCTGTGTCATGTTTGCCATTCCCGCAAGATCTGATGCGTTTTTCTGCGCATCTTCCCATTTCTTCGCCAGGTTGGCAGATTCGTTCTGCAACGTGGTAACTCGTGAGTTTAAACTATTTATTTCCTGATTTAACCTGCTGTTTTCTGCCTGTAATTGCTGCTCGCGGTCAAGTGCGGAGCGATATTTATTTTGAGAAACACAAGACGTAAGCAGGGTGGCTGCAAGACAGCCGATAAAAAATAGCACTCTCATATAGTAGTTTTAGTGATTTTCGTAAAAACTATGCCACCGATGCTTCAGAGAGAGTGACGAGGAGAGGCAGGTTAGCCCGACTTTACGCTAGAGCAGGCTCATCTTTCACAGATGAGGTAATTGCTTCTACACATTCCAAACTAATGATAATGGAATGTCCCTTTATCTTGTATTGTGCTGTGGCATACATTTTTTACTGTCCTTAGGTAACAAACGTTATGTATGGAACGAAAATTCACCGCAGATAATCTACATGCTACTGGAAATAGCCAAACTCAAGGTGCATTTATAGAGCACCCCCTCCCAAACAACACCGAAACAACTCATGTTAATGGTCATTACTTGCCCGATGATGATGATGATGATCTTGACACTGCTGATGACGTAGTTGAAGATGATCTGGTGCTTGGCGATGAGGATGAGTTGGATGAAGATGATTTTGACGAAGATGAGATTGAAGTGGAAATTGACGATGATGTAGACGATGTCGTGGCGGAAGACGATCTTGTGTTAGATGCTGACGAGGATGTGCTGGATGATGACGATGAAGACGAAGATGAACTTTAGGCAATTCGCCATTAAGCTACACCCTCGCACAAAGCTCTGAGGCGCAAAGCGTCTTTAGGCGCATAGCCATGAATGTCGTTGTTGAAAAAGGCCCAGACCTTATGGCCTTCTTGAATCCAGTTTTTTATCTTAGTGGCAAACTGCGCTAACTCTTCTTCTGCGTAGCCAGAAGCAAATAATTCTGCAGGCCCATGGAAGCGGATATACACGTTTTTTGCAGTCACCATTTCTGAATACGGGAAGTGATTTCCGGAATGGGATATTACAAGGCCCACCTCGTTCTTAGCCATTAAGTTTAAAGCATCATCCTCCAGCCATGTGGGGTGACGCACTTCCAGCACGAACTCATACTCGCTGTACACTTTATGCAGTAAGCCGAAGAAGTGTTCCGCCACATCATAATTGAATTTAACCATTGGAGGTAGTTGAATAAGCACCGGACCCATATACTCCTTCAGCGGTTCAAACACTCCAAAGAATCGCTCCAAGGGTTCCTCGGGCTGTCGAAGCTTTTTCATGTGCGTGAGAAAACGGCTCATTTTAGGGCAAAAGACAAAACCAGGCCGCACAGTGTCCGACCAATTCTGGACTGCATCCAGTGAAGGAAGCCGGTAGAAACTTCGGTTGATTTCAGTAGCTCCGAAATGGCTTTCGTAGAATTCAAGCCACTTTCGAACAGGTAAATTGGACGGGTAAAAATCATTCTTCCAGTGTTTATACACCCATCCCGATGTGCCAATATGCAGCTGAGGAATCATAACAACCCTTTAACCAACTTCAGGCCGAAAGGCACAACTTTTCACCTCGAGTGATCGTCTTAGGCCGGTGTTGCAAATGACACTTCAATAACATGAAAAAACTTGTTTGGAAAAAGAAAGCCGATGCAGCTGTGGTAGAACAAAAAATGCCTTCGTTGGCTGCTTGCCTGGTGATGGACTTTTTGGGATATGCTACCTATGGTATTCCCATCCTCGGTGAATTTTTAGATGTGCTGTGGGCGCCAGTTTCTGCGTTTATTTTCTTCAGGATGTTTGGTGGAATGAAAGGTCTTTTTGGTGCTGCTTTCAATTTTGTAGAAGAGGCGATGCCAGGTCTTGATTTCATTCCCACTTTTACTATAGCATGGCTGGTGCAATACTTCAGGCGCAGAAAAAATATGCCCGTACTTTATCCTACTGTAAGATAATAGTTTCAACAAGATTTAGTTGATCATCAAGAGCCAGGAATTGTGCCGCGTAGTCCGGTGCAATTTTTCCGTGCAGGTGGTCTAACTTAATAACCATGGCTGGGTACAAACTGCACATCCTAATGCTTTCCTCCACAGCAATGCCCACCTTTTGAACAAGGTTTCTGAAGGCGGTATGCATAGTAAGTGCCGAGCCGCTCAAAATTCCTTCTGACAAATATTTGTCTCCGTCGAATTGGTGAGGATAGCCACCCTCGTTTGTTTCAGTAACAGCGTCGGTAATGGCAAACAACCTTTCCCCCATTAACTCCTTGGCTATAGAAATCACTTCAAAGTCAACATGGTAGCCATCCGGTATGATGCTGGCCTTAACCTTCGGGCTCCGGAAAGCAGCACCCACAAGTCCAGGCTCGCGATGTTGTAATGGACTCATGGCATTAAAGAGGTGTGTAATCGTGGTGATTCCGAGATCGAAGGATTGTAAAGCACTGTTGAAAAAACAATTGCTGTGGCCGGCAGAAATTACAATACCATTTTTAGAAATGATCTCAATTATTTCCGGGGAGCAAACTTCTGGCGCCAAGGTAATCATAGAAATCACTCCCTGGCCATAATTCAGTAGTTCGGTCACCTCTTTTACTGTAGGAGCATGGATATGCTCCTGCAAATGGGCGCCCCGCTTCTCCCTACTGATCCAGGGTCCCTCGAGGTGTAAGCCTATGCAACCTCTTCCACCTGTTTTCCAGTATTCCCGCACGGCATCAATACATCTAAAAAACACCTCGTTACTGTTTGTGGCTACTGTTGGCTGAAACAATGCAGCACCGCCTGCTTTACAGTAGTCATAAAGATCTGAGAGAGCTTCACTAGTAGGTTGAACAGCTAGCAATTTATTATTAGCACCATAAATCTGCAGATCGATGAATGCAGGAACCAGGAAGGAACCGTTCATCTGCAGCACTTCAGAACCATCTACTTCGTCTGCGTTCAAAATAGCCGTAACCATACCATTTTCAACAACCAGAGCAACCTGCTCCAGCCAACACTCACCAGTAAAAATCTTTTCTGCAACAACAATCTTTCTCATGATGGTCTGGTAAAATTAGGACCGCTATTCATAGCGACCTGTCTTCATCATAATATTCTGCATGCCTGCAAAGATGGTTTTCCAGACAACCGCAAAGAAACCTTTTGTTGATGTGCGTGCATAAATAACATTATTGGCTTCTCTCTCCACTCCCTCACTTGGATTGGAAGGATAGATTGTATACTTATTAATCAGCTTTGTCAAAAACTTCTTCGTGGTGACTGCACCAGTCTCTTCGTTAGTTTTACGGAAGATAATGGCGAGATCGTGGTAGCGCATCTTTACATCGCCTGAGGTGCTATAATCGTCGCCGCGAACCTGAAATTTTACAATAGGAATCTGAAGCGACTGTATTTTGATATTGGCAAGTGGTTCTGCTATCTTATTGAGCTGAATCCCGGAAATATTGTATGCTTCGCCAACCACTGCAAAATTTCCATTTATCGAATCGAGCGGAAAAGTAAATTGTGTTTGAATACGGCTGTCGCCAAATAGCCTTGCATCTACTTTTGCCAGGCATCGTGCATTTTTGCTTATGAATTGCTGCTCGTTTGTCACGTTCGAGATCTGTGCATTTAAATGAGTAATCTCCAGCTTACCTTCCTGCTTTGTTTTTTCAGCCCGTTCCGTATAAGTCAGTCTCCCATCTTTGATGCGGATGCCGTTAATTGCTATTCTAGTTCCGGCCTTTAGCAGGTTCTGGTGTGGATACCTTCCAAATTTACTTTCCAGTGTTGGAGGAAGGGTTTTATCGTTGGCGATCTCAATTTCGGGAGCATTCAGCCACACGCTATCTGCAGCGATTACATTGCTATGTATGAAACGATCCAAACGTAAATCACTAAACACCGCTTCTTTAAATTGAATCTCATACCGGTTTGACTGAAGAGTGGCAGCTTGGAAGAACTCGTCTTTCTCAAGTGTTGATTGTATTTTAAAATCATTAATGCGCAGCAGCCTTTCTATAGACGAATAGCTAATCTGTTCTGCTTTCATTTTGTAAGTGGAGTCGGGTGTACGGAATTTGAGATCATAGAAGTTCATAGCGAGGGATTTGGCAAATCCAATCCTAGTGGTATCCACAGTGGACGCACTGTCAATCTGGATATTTCGAAAAACTGCCTCGCACCGGTCAAATTGAAGCTTTACCGCCTCTGCGGTGTCGGCATTCTTATAAAGCAGTTTCATTCCATCGAGGTTGATGCGGTCAACACTAATGCTTTTGATGTTTGGCTGCATTGCTTTCCATAAAGGTGTCGTGTTCCCAGGCCCTTCCACATCGCGTACATGCCGTGATAGCTTTACGTCTGCCTCCTTTGAAAGTATCTCCCTTACATGAATTTTCTTACTAAAAAGAAAAGAAACAACACTGAGGCCTCTGATGCGCCCTCTTTGCAAATCGAGCTGCATAGTTAGGGCGGGCAGCGCTTTCATTGCCAAAAGCCTCTTGTAGTGATTGCTATCCACACGTATATGAAGATTCTGCACCTCCACATTTCCGCCAAATAAATTCGCATTTATTTTACCCAGTTGATAATAGTATAAGCTGTCAGATCCCTGAACTATAAGCGTATGCAGCCTGTCGCGCAGCAAGGGTTCCACAAAACGAGTTACGAAAAACATCAAAAGCATCGTGCCTGCCAAGCCGAATACAAGTACGTATTTTATGACGTTCTTGAGCCGACGCTTTGTTCTCCCATTTGACATGTGAATTAAGGAGTAAAAACGCGTGCCAATCTTCACGCCACGATAAACCGATAGCCGATACCTTTTATTGTCAGAATCTCCAGTTGGGGATCGCTCTTGAGGTAGTTGCGAAGCTTAGTAATGTATACATCAAGGTTGCGGCTGTTGAAGAAGGAATCGCTACCCCACAGCAGGTTGAGGATATCTCGTCGTTCTACAATTTTGTCTCTATGCTCGTATAGTAGTTTCAGCAGTTCGCTTTCCCTATAGGACAATTTGCGGTCTTCGCCGTCAATGGAAAGAACCTGACGTTTTAGGTTGAAACTATAGCGGCCCAGGGTCACTTCCTCAGCTGACACTATAGGTGCCGATTTTTTCTGAAGAACGTTTTCGATACGCACAATTAATTCTTCCATGCTAAAGGGCTTGCGGATATAATCATTACCGCCCAATCTGAAACCCGTCACCACATCTCCAACTTCCGACTTTGCGGTAAGGAAGATTATAGGCACCTGCTGATCTTTTTCTCTGATTTCATCTGCTATGGCAAATCCATCCTTGTTAGGAAGCATCACATCCAGCACGCACACATCTGGTTTCGATCTTTCGAAGGCGGAAAGCACTTTACCGCCATCACTCTCCATAATCACTTCAAACTCCCGGCTTTGCAGTGTTTCGCTTACAATCTTTGCCAAAAACACTTCATCTTCCACGTATAAAATTTTGGGCTGGCTCATGCCGCATGCTTTGGTAACTGAATCACAAATTTACTACCTCCACCTTCAGCTGTTTCTGTTCTAATGCTTCCTTTGTGCTTGTCAATTACATAAGCTACATAGCTGAGCCCAAGACCATATCCTTTTGCATTGTGCAAATTGCCCGTGGGAACACGGAAAAACTTTTCAAATACCTTGTCTTTATATTCATCAGGAATTCCAATACCATCATCAGCAATCACGAGCAAGAGCTTATTTCCATGTTCAGCCGCATGAATCTTTATGCGGGGATTTTCATAGCTATACTTCAATGCATTGTCCAGTAAGTTGAAGATAACGCTTACAAGGTGCAGCCGATCACCTTCAAGAGACGTGTTTCCTTCAGCCGATATACTTACTGCAGCATTTTTTTTCTCGAACTGTAGTCGTAAGGACGTCGCCACTTCCTGAATTAATTGTTGCAGATCGAGCTGTTCGTATTTAAGATCAATTTCCTGTTTTTCAAACATGGAGATCTTGAGCACTTTGTCTACGAGCATTGACAGCCGCTGAAGTTCATTAGCTGAAATATCCAGATACTCCTTACTGCGTTGCGGATCAATGTTTGCGCTGAAGCTGCGTAATGCTTCGATGGCAACACTCACCGTAGCTATGGGTGTTTTCAACTCGTGAGTGATATTGCTGATAAACTCGTTTTTTATATCAGCCAAACGCCTTTGCCTAAGAATATTTTTATATAGCAGCACAAACGAAAAGATGGTGAACCCCACAATAAACAGGGAGAGCAGAATGGGTGCGCTAATGCGTTTAAAAAGATAAGGTGCAGTGTTCTGCAGGTCCATCCGGAAAGAAATGGGATTTGAAAACCCAATAATTACCTCATTGTAAGAAGGCTCGTCTGTCTCTTTCTTAGGCGCTTTGGTTATGGTGAATGGAACATCTAAGTTCTGCTGCTCCATCCTTTTCTCGAAAGCAAGTTCAATATCTTTTAAGGTAATGGAGTCCTGCAGATAATCGACATCGTACAAAAACTGAAGAAGCCGGTTGTTGGGAGAGTGATCTCTGTTTTTCCTTTGCCTTACTTCCTTTTCCAGTGCAATGATCTCCTGTTTTGCGACCGGGTCTTTCGATTTCTCTCTCAACACTTGCATCAACCCCACCATCCTTTGACGTGATACAGACCGTATGTGCAACTGCTGTTGCGGTCGATCATCAGGTTGAGTGGTATTATTGAGACTGTCAAGCTTCAGTTTTGCGGCCTGTAACTTGTAAACCGTTTCTCTAAAGCTCATATTTGAGCGGATCTCCAATGTTCGTTTTTCCCGGAGGTAGGTGTTTCGCAACCAATAGATCTGAAACGCAGTAATTCCTAAAATGGTGATGGCCATCACAATGGGCAACGTGCGTATGTTCTTCAGGAACTGCATTCAGCAAAAGTAGTTTTTTCAATAGCCTGATCATCCAGGCTTTAACCATTATTAACTTAGCTTCAACCACAGTTAACAGTCAACCACAGAAAGAATAAGGAGAGCTTCTCTTCTGGAGAGAAAAGGCACGAAAAGGCTTCGGAGAAATTATTCTTCCACAATTTCGCCTCGCTCATCATCTTCCCTTTCTTTCTCGTATACGAGCAGGTTCACCTTCCATTCGGGGAACTCGTATTGAAGTGCTACTTCTACTTTCAACTTTTCGTATGGCTCGGGAGGAGAAGCAACAGAAAGGGTGCTGGTAGTAAACTTCCTGCTTTCAGAAGCTGTTTCGAACTGACCTTTCAAAGTATATTGATCCTTCACATGAAATATATTCATCCCTTTTAGTTGCTTGAATAGCCACTGGTACTTTTTGTCAGCAGCTTCGAAATCCTCAGACGTGAACATCACCGCCTGCCAGCTATATACCTGTTTGCTGCCTGAGGAATACCTCGTGATAAAACACAATTCTGCTCCGGACAATTGCAGTTGAGATAAATACTCAATGGTTTGCGGGTTTTCATTGATCACATGTCCTTTGATGCTGGAAAATTGCCTGGGATATTCTGCGACAACTTTTTGAAATTCGTGTCGGATGGAGCTTGCCAAAGGCAGGTGCACTTGTGAGGCTGCGGGCACAACTCCGCTTAGGAACAAAGCAGTAGCTAGTAAGTATTTCATAAGT
>DASQNW010000262.1:0-2714 GCA_035644775.1 Chitinophagaceae bacterium
TACAAAAACTATCCGCCTGGAAAACCTTGGGCATTAATCGCCTGAGCATAGGAATACAGTCTTTTTTCAATGAAGACCTGCAATGGATGAACAGGGCACATAACAGCCAGCAGTCATTCCGTTGTTTGTCTGACGCAACGAAACTGTTCACCAATATCACCATTGATCTCATTTACGGCACTCCCCTGCTGACAGACGAAAAGTGGGAGCAAAATTTACAGACTGCTCTATCCTTCCAAATTCCACATTTATCGTGCTATGCACTGACCGTGGAAGAAAGGACGCCGCTACATAAACAAATCAGCCAAAAGAAAAAGGAAGATGTCGATGCAGATAAGCAGGCCAGGCAATTTCTTCATCTTATGCACCGATTAGAAGAGAGTGGATACGAGCATTATGAAGTGTCGAACTTTGCAAAGCCCGGTTACAGGAGCCAACACAACTCTGGTTACTGGCGGGGCGAAAAATATCTCGGTCTCGGTCCTTCTGCACACTCCTACAATGGTGCACACATCAGAAGATGGAATATTGCTAACAACAACTTATATATAAGATCCGTTGCGCTAAGCAATTCCTCTGGTGAAGAAGAAATTTTGACACATGATCAGCAATATAATGAGTATGTAATGATTAGTTTACGCACTTCCGAAGGCATTGATCTGCAGATGGTGGCTCGCAGGTGGAGTGAGCGAAGAAAAATTGAACTGGTCAGCAAGTTAGGCCGCCAGAAATATAATGGCTTGTTGGTAGTAACAGACTCCACCGTTCAGTTAACAAAAGAAGGAATGTTGATGGCAGACGGCATTGCCAGCGATTTGTTTATTTAAGCTGTTACTGCGCTCCTACTACACCATCACTCCTTCAATTTTGGCAAAACCTTCCGAAGGCTGGTATTTCTCCCAAAGTATCTTGTACACGGTTTCAGCAATAGGCATGTCAGCGCCAATAGATTTGTTCATATTGAACATACACTTTGACGCATAAAAACCTTCAGCCACCATATTCATTTCCAGCTGTGCCGATTGCACATTGTAGCCCTTACCGATCATGGTACCAAAGGTTCTGTTTCTGCTAAAAGGTGAATAACAGGTCACCAAAAGATCACCAAGGTATACTGAAGCAGCATAGTTGATATCCTTTTTCAATGTATAGGGGTCTGTTGACTGATGCTCTCCTACAACAATATGCTGAATGCCTGCAGCGCGTAGAAAGCCCGCCATTTCATCGGCGCTGTTTGCTATATAAACACTGAGAAAATTATCACCATACTCCAGCCCGTGTGCTATTCCCGCCCCTAATGCATAGATGTTTTTTAAAACAGCTGCATATTGTACTCCGAATATATCGCTGTTGGTAATAGTATTGATGTAATCTGTTTTAAAGGCTGCTGCAATCTGGCGGGTTAGCGAGACGTCAATTCCAGACAACGTGAGGTACGACAGTTTTTCCGCAGACACTTCTTCTGCATGACAGGGCCCCAACAAGGCAAAGTAATTCTCTAGTGGAACTGAAAAATGATGTTGTAAATAATCGTTTAGCAAAACATCAGGCCCCGGTACTAAACCTTTGATGGCAGATAACACCTTCTTGTTTTTCAAACTGGAAGGATTTACCTGATGCAGAACTTCTTTTGCATAAGCTGACGGAACTACCAGCAGTACAACCTCACAATCACTGATTACAGCGTTGATGTCTGAAGACATTTGCAAAAGAGAAACATTCAGATAAGCTGAACTCAGGTACTGAGGATTGTGGCCACGCTTTTTAATGTGATCAATCATCTCCTTACTTCTCACCCACCAATTAACGTGTTGATTATTGTCGGTAAGAATCTTAACCAATGCTGTTGCCCAACTGCCGCTACCAATAATACCAAATTTGTGCATCATGGATTTAAATTAGGGAGTGCCTGGCACTTGTGGGAGAGCTATTTATCGAAAAGCTTTTCTTTTGCTACGACTTTTACTTTTGTGCCGCTTTTCAATGTCTTGGTAACAGCATTGTAGGGCGCGGTTACTACCTGTTCACCGGCATTCACTCCGCTAATGATTTCTATATTGTTAATGTCCTGTATACCTGTTTGTACTTGTCTCCTTTCAACAGAGCCATCTTCTTTCAGCACAAAAACAATCTCCTGCAGTTCATCGCTTGTGATGGGATCAATGTTCTCTTCGTCTTTCTTGGCTGCCTTGCTTTTACCTTTATTATCGTCTTCATCTTCTTCCTTGTCCCTGGCAGCCACTGCGGTTAACGGCACTGCAAGAACATTATTTTTGATGTTCGTTTTTATGTCAGCACTAGCATTCATCCCTGGCCGGAACGGAAATTTTGCACCCCTGGAGTTACTTAGCAAATCCTGGTAAGAAGATGGATTCAGTCGAATATGCACCTCATAATTGGTAACATCGTTTGTTGATGCGGCAAGTGTCCCCGCTTTATTGGTACTGCTGGCAATCTGTGTAACCACCCCTTTAAACTTTCTGTTGTTGTATGCATCAATCTCGACGTCTGCAGAATCTCCGACGCTCACCTTTACAATGTCGTTTTCACCCACGTCTACCCGCACTTCAATTGTGCTCATGTCTGCTACCCGCATCATTTCTGTTCCTGCCATTTGAGCTGTTCCTACCACTCTTTCACCTTTTTTTACGTTCAATAAAGAGATGACACCGCTCATAGGTGCAACGATAGTAGTGCGGCCCAAATTTTTGTTG
>DASQNW010000263.1:0-5453 GCA_035644775.1 Chitinophagaceae bacterium
GGTCTCCGCCTTCCAATGGTACAATGACAGGATCTGTTGGATCTACAATTGTTCTGTCGCCACCCTCAGCGTAAGCTGACGTTCCAATTGCTGCTACCATTGCAAATAATGCAAAGCTCAAGAAAACTTTTTTCATATTGGCCACCGTCCTATCGTTTTATAAGTTAAATCATATGTTAGGGTTGGTTGACCGTCAAACTGCCTTGTAGAAACAATCTGTCGCTGATAGCAGCTCAAGTATTTCTACGCAACGTTTATGCTGCTCTTCGCTAGCTTTGTATATATGTTCTACAATTAACTTCAAATTCAACATTGATAGCTTGTGCAATCTCAAGTCTGCAGCTGTAGTTGCTGCTTTTATCGCATGCTCCAAACCGTCGTTGTAGTTGCCCTTTTTTAAGAAGTATGTTGCTTTTGCATACATGAATGTCGCGATATGTCTTCCATACCTTGAAAAGTTATCAAATAAGTCATCTAAATGCTCTACCTCATGTGGAAAATCCTCGAAGAAGTCTTTTATTGAGTCGAACAATTCATGCCGAATCAATACTTCCAGGTAATATTCTACATACTCAAAGCTTCGTTCAGGATACTTCTTCATGAATCTATACAGTTCAGGGATTTTGTCTAACTCCCCGTCGTCGATAAGAACGATTAATCGATTCCCCTCTGCCCATGTTGCATACAGGCCTCCTATCTTCCCATACTCATCTATGATAGCCAGTGCTTTAGGTATTTCACCCTTCTTTCTGGCAGCGATCCCGCGCTTTATCAGTGCATCTCCAACCATGTCCTGTCGACCAGCTTCTTTGGCGATCTCCACCAGTTTGGCGCCATATGTATCAACGAAATCCCACTTTTCATTTAGGCGGAACGTCGATACTACCTTGAAGTGCGCCTCAAGTCTCTCTTCTTCATCCACGTGTGGCAAATACTCGCATAGTTTCATAGCCACTTCCAATGCTTTGTCGAGATCTTCATCCAGTAGTACCAACAGCTGCCTGTAATACGACATTGCTATTACTCTACCCGGGCGGCCTTTTGACTCAGCGGTAAGCATGTTTAAAATGAACATTGCCTCTTTTTTTCTGCCGATCTTACGAAGATCTTCCCCCACCGACAGAAGGTTTTCGTAATAGTCCCCGCTATTCAACATGATATGGATGGCCTTTTGGGTCAATTCGTCTAAACCAAGTTCCATGGTGCGCGTAACGAATTTCTGAATTCTCTTTTTCGGCCTCTTTACATCAACAACGAGACAATCCTCTAAATATTGCGGGTAATAGTATCCAGCAGGTTTTCCTATAATTTCAGTGATTACATCTAATGTTTTTAATGGAATAGAGCGATCCCCATTCAATAGCCTGTTAAGGCGCACCGGACTCATGTCCATCTCTTTTGCTACGTCATTTTGGCGAAGTCCCATTGCACACATATCATCCTTAATTGCGATACCTAGATGATAGCTACTTGGCTTTACCGCCATTTTCCCTTCCCCCTACCGCATAACTTCTTTGTGGTAAAATACGGTTGTACAATTTTCTCTGGAGGCACATGGATGGCTTACAAGGCTATTCGGTGCTTGCTCCAGCAACGTTTGGACGAGACAGGCCTTTCTCAACAAGAACTTGCCTCGATCCTACACATGTCAAGGTCACAGATCAGCGACTATGCAACAAAACGCAAAATGATGGGCCTTGAAACTGCCGTGAGTATCGCTGCCGTTCTTTCTTGTGAAGTAATGGATCTTTACGAGTGGGAAGAGATTCCACATTCACAACGCAAGAGGAGCAAGCACCCAGATGAGTAGTCGTTGTTTGGCTACTCATGAGCCAGGTGTACTACAAGAGTAGTACAAATCAACTGAAATATGCCCATCCACCTTGGATTATACATGTACCTGCATGCAGTTGCAAGAATATCATTTCCGTTGTACTTTAGTACAAGGGGAGTTGAAAAGTTATGGAAAATAAAAAGGGTCTGAAAAATAGGGCATCATTCTCCAATTATGTTGACACTAGACTTTTGGAAAAATTCAGAGAACTTTCCTCGGACACTCGCATCCCGATCTCCAAGCTACTCGATGAAGCAATTGAAGATTTGCTAAAAAAATATAACAAATAGCAGACGTTTCTACTGTTATTTTACAAAATACGCCAATGTTTTCAACCAGACTAACAAAAAAGGGAACTTGTACCTAGTGATTATTCCATATCGGAACAATTTTATTAGAGACAAGCTTCCCACTTTTTGCTATAGTAAAAATTACTAGAACAACTTTTTCCACAGAAAAGGAAAAAGCCCCGGCGCGCCAACGCCAGGACCACAACACTCATCAATTTAGTTGCCTTCATTATATCGCGAAAAAAGCGAACATGCAAGGTTTAGTTTGCTATTGTCTAGCGAACTTTTTGAGTAGTGGTGTAGCTTTTTCCCCTGTGCGACTTTGGGGAGGAAGAAATATGAATATTAGTCGTTCACTTGCTACGTTCAAGCATAAGAATGAAATGGACATGACAGTTCGCAGGTTCTTGTATACCTACGGCCATGAATTGACTGAGAGCACCAAAAAGACTTTGAGCTTTTTGGCAAGCTACTCATGTCAAATCGTCGGAGTTTCCTGGATGGAAATTGAGACGGCCGCAAAGGAATCAGGAATTCCTAAGCGAACTTTTTCGCGTTGCGTTAGTCGGCTGGAAAGTTACGGAATACTTGAAGTGATTTCTGGAAGAAAGAATAAAGCAATGTTTGGGAAGTTCAGAAACAACATCTACAGAATTTTGCCCATGGCAAATCTGAAGGCACTTCCTGTGGACCCAGTGGCAAATGGTGTGGCAAATGGGAAAATGGCAAATGGATGGGGTGCCGAAACTCCTACAGCCACAAAGGCTCAAGCGTCCAAAAAAGGTGCCGATACTAAGTCTTTTAATACTAAGCTTTCTAACGAAAAAGTAATAAAAGATAACGTAGAGGCTGCGCCTGTGACGTTGGTTATTGATTCTGGTATTCCTTTTTGGTTTGTTTCAAGCGTAAAAAGAATCGCCAAGGTAACTGACGCAATGACAATCAATATCCTTTGGAAAAGCGTTACATACGTGGTGCGCAAGACGAAGACAACCGAGATCAGCACAAGTCAGTTGGAACGGGCTTTGTATTCCCTGAAGAATGGAATTAAAGTTGGAAAAGTGAGTGATGAGGGTCGATTCTTCTATACTGCCCTTTACTCCGAAGTGACCAAAGACGCAGCTCCATCTACTACAGTTGAACTGATCACAGCTGAACCAAAACAGAAGCAAGTTGCCGGGCACAATGCTCAAAGAATGTTCACTAAAGTATATTCACCTTTACTGGGAAAAGAACTGCTCAGTGATAGATTGCCAGCTGCAGAGCTTCGTAGAGAACAAGGTCTTATTGCCCCGAAAGGCGAGAAAACCACCGCTATGGAAGACCCTGAATTGGCAGCACTCTTGAACAGAGGCCGTTCAAAGGTCGCTCGCTAAAAGCACCTCACCTTTTAGCCGGCAATGATCGATGAGCGCTCTCAGTTCCTTCTGCCTGTGTGCTGTTAGCGTTACAAACTGGATAATGGGGAACTCACCGATTTGTTTTTGGAATAATCCAGACTGTTTCAAATCGTGGTACAATGTGATCCGTTCGCGGTTCACTGCCATACTTTGGGTCCTGTCGATCTCCAGGAAGACAAGCCTGTTTGCCTCGTATAATGCATCAGGCTGCAGCTTCTTTCCGTGCCATTTGATGAGCATCTCAGCCTTCCACACTTTGGGCTTATGCGCAATGTACACCTCATTTCTGAGAAGCGTATGCGCTACAGTCTGCGAGCGCCTGCGAATCTTGGTGCTGCCTACTTCTTGCCTGCCCTGGCTGGATAGGTAATGCACGTTTTCCTGCAGCGTGAAGGAATGCAGATACGGTTGCATGTCTTTGAGTATTCTTTGGGCATTGCGTCGGCCGCCAAGGTTGTGCAACCGCTGGATCTGGCTCGTGGTGAGGAAATCGAGTTTATCCAAGTTCAAGAGTATTTCCATGTGCCTGGAGATCTTTTTTAACGTGGCGATCATCTGCAGTCCTCCTTTGCACTGTTTCCAGTAGATCTCTGGCCTGCGCATAAGGCAGGTTAAACGCCTGGATCACTTCGTCACTACGCTGCTGAATGATACATCTGCCGGGTATATCGGGCAGGCTTGCCGCTCGATCGTTGTCTAGGATTACCCGGGACTGCACTCCATCGCGGGTCCGAAATGCGATAGTTGTGGCGATGTTCGTCTTTATGGCACCGTCAATAACATCGACGGTTGGTCTTTGTGTGGCGAGGATCAGGTCAATTCCTGCAGCTCTACCCTTAGCCGACAACTCATTCAGTTGCTCTTTGATGGCATTCTTGAGTGCTTTCCGGGCATCATCTCTGCCCCATATGCGTAACTCAGCAAGTTCGTCGATCACAAAGACTACACGTTTGCCAATCCACTCCTGCTGGCCACGTCTGGCCATGAGGGCATACCGTTTGCGCATTATAACCGCAGCTTGCCGGGCACTGTTCAACACTCCTTCCAGATCGGTTGCGAATACCTGTACATGTGCCAGATCACGGAATATACCGAGCTCCACACCGCCTTTCAGGTCGCACAGGAACATGAGAGGTTTGGGCCCGAGAGACAGGCTGGTGAGGATTGAGCGCAAGCATACCGACTTGCCTCCTCCCGATATGCCGGCAATAAGCAGATGAGGGTACCCGCCTTGGAAGTCATAATGCACAACTTCCCCGTACCGATTCCGGCCAATTGGAACATTCCACCCCGCAGGTTGATACGCGTATGGAATTGTGCGTTCTAATGACCTTTCTAGCACGTCTACAAGCAGTCCCTCCCTTTGGTCGAACCTTACCTCAATATCCCTGTGTAATGCCTCAGAAATGGCCTGTGAACGCTTCTGGATGTCTGCTGATGAAATGCCCAAGGGCATATCGACCCACATCCTCTTGCCCCACACAAACCTCTTTGACCTTCTCACGGTCACCTCCACCTTCATTGACTCCAAAACACGTTTGAAACGGCATTCAACACTTCCTCCACGGATAAACAATGACATACCTGCAGCTCCAGCCAGCAGAGCGAGAGAAGATGCAGAAACAACAAACAAAGTAATACCCCCTTGAACCTATAAAGGTTATTTCAGATAAAACGAACAAAGCCGGACAAGGAAAATGCTTGTAATGCCAACAGGCAACAAGGAAATGTAGTTCATTCATGCCCCGTATGTTCGAGCGAATATTCGTTGGAATAGTTAAGTGAATGCAGCACCAGTTGTCCAAAATTACACTTTTTTCTCCACGGGAGTATGATTTTTTAGGTACTTGTCCAAACTGCTGGTGAGGTGATCGAATGTTTGGACTAGGAAAAAAACGTAGCCGTTTAGGACGGTTCTTGGACTCAAAA
>DASQNW010000264.1:0-1890 GCA_035644775.1 Chitinophagaceae bacterium
ATAGTAGGTGCATAGTTAACGTGTATCCCAATGCGTTTCATTTGTTGGCCCACGGCCACACCCATCTCGTAAATTATTTTTTCATCCAACACGGCACCCACCGTGGATTGATAAGGAAACTTGGCTACACTATCGAGCCGCATTCCTAACCCAAACTCCCCATCGATGGTTACCATCAAGGGCGTTTTTGCCATTGACTGGTAAATGTTGGTGAGATTTGCCTGCCGAACAGGACCTCCCTGGAAGAAGCAAAGAGCGCCAACATTGTATTGCGAGATCAGGTCAGACACTTGCTTCACATGATCTTGCCCAAGGTTGCTGTGGGCCCTGATCACCATCAGTTGAGCAATCTTTTCATCCGGTGAAAGAGAATTCAATACGCTGTCAACCCACTCCTTTTCCGAGAGCCCGCTCTTATATTGTCCAAAGCAAATTCCTATTAGAAAAAACGAAAAAAGAACCGCTGTTATTTTTTTCATGATCAACTAAATCAGTATCACAATTTAGCAATAAGAAGCTGTTGTTTTCTTAAAAGACTACCAAGAGCAGCAAACGGAATTATAAAGTTTTTATGGCGATGCTTATGTCGTGTGGAGCCGTCTCATCTCCACCGAAATACGGAAACAAAAAGTAGCCTTTCGCGTGGGGAGTAGTGCTGCTTCTGCTGGTTATTACTTGCTTATCATCTACTGTAAAAATGTATGCGTTCGTTGTTGACTTGATGCCACACGTGATTGGTTCGTTTAGGGGAACTGAGGCAATATACTTGCTGGAGCGTTCACCATTATTGTAAACATATGCGTACACGTGCAAAGCATTATTGTACCAGTTCCATCCAATACGGGCACTAAACTGATGGTGGTGAGCATCGTTGTCCGAAAAGCCGAAAAGTTTGTTGATGTCGTGCTGGTTCGCAGGATCCTGGGAAGTGTATATAGCAGAACTATCAAACTTAACCACAAACTTGAGATGGTCAGTTTCAAGCTTTGCAGGACCCGTGCGGTTGGAAGAATGTTCACCTTTGTTGATAGTGTACGTCGTGTAACCCGTAGCGCGTGGAGCAGAGCTGGTGGCGTTCACTATTTCCTTAGGTTTCGTACACCTACAGAATAACAGGAGCAGCCAGCAAAAAAGGAGTATTCTCATAAGCATCATCAGAACGCAAACTTCATTATTGAATTGTTACACAGGCGAGGAAAACTTTCACTATCAATGTATTTTACTCTGCTTAAGGACAAAACCTTACGCGCAGGTTATAATCTTTCCCTAATACGTATTTTTGACCAAATAGGAGAGAGTGCCAGTGGCTGACAGAATCTTGTTACTTCCGGATAATATTGCCAACCAAATTGCAGCAGGCGAAGTAATTCAAAGGCCTGCAAGTGCTGTGAAAGAATTGCTGGAGAATGCTGTTGATGCAGGAGCCACAGAAATAAAGCTGATTGTGAATGATGCGGGTAAATCGCTGATCCAGGTAATTGATAATGGTTCGGGAATGAGCGAAACAGACGCCCGCATGTGTTTTGAGAGACATGCAACGTCGAAAATAAAAAGTATTGATGATCTGTTTCATATACGCACCATGGGATTTCGCGGCGAAGCGCTTGCTTCCATTGCGGCCGTGTCGCAGGTAGAACTTAGAACCAAGCGAAAGGAAGATGAAGTAGGCACCTGCATTACCATTGAAAATAGCATCGTGTTAAAGCAGGAACCGGTAGCTGCTGCTGATGGTACCAGCATCGCCATGAAAAATCTTTTTTTCAATATACCTGCACGGCGAAATTTTCTCAAGAGTAATACAGCGGAGATGCGACATATTGTTGATGAATTTATCCGCGTAGCAATGGCCTTCCCGGAGCTGTCATTTAGCCTCACGAGCAATGGGCAGGT
>DASQNW010000265.1:0-2797 GCA_035644775.1 Chitinophagaceae bacterium
CAGAACCACAATCTGATGCTCTAACCAGCTGAGCTACAATCACCGTGTTGCGGCTGCAAAAATAATGAAAACGAGGTAAACTTTGCTACCGATGAATTTAAATAGAACGCGTGTAACATCAGCAGTGAAACACTTGCAGAAACAGCTTTTCTCCACTCATCCAAAACGTTTCGTTATAATCTGGTACGAAAGATGCAAAACTTAGTTTTTAGATTACTTTTGGATTATGCCCAAGGCATTAAAATATATGTTGAGTATGAAAAGATTACCGCTGTTGTTGTTAATGGTGGCAAGCGCCCTATTCCTTACTTTCCGTACGCTAGGAACGACCACAAAAACAGAACCGCCCGGGAAATACGAAAGGATACTGCAAAGCGTTGGACAAATGCTGATGCAGGGTCACTACAACCCCAAAGACATTAATGATGAATTTTCTAAAAAAGTTTTCAAGAAGTTTTTTGAAGACCTCAATCCGGAAAGAGACGTTCTCCTGAAACAGGATATCGAATCGTTGAGCCGATTTCAAACAAAAATAGACGACGAAATAAAAGGAGCTCCCGTTGAGTTCTTTTTAGAAGCTGGAAAAATTTTCAATAAGAGATTAGATGAAGCTTCCAAAACTTATAAAGAGCTTCTTTCTAAGCCCTTTGATTTTACAGCAAACGAATACATTATCACCGACCCCAAGAAACTAGATTTTGCAGCAACTGAAGAGGAACGGAAGGAGAAGTGGCGGAAGCGTTTGAAGTACATGACGCTAGACCGTTTTGTAGATCTGCAAAACACTCAGGAAAAAGATAAAGGCAAAGCAGGTGCAACTACAAAGAGCAATGTAGAACTGGAGAAGGAAGCACGTGAAAAAGTGTTGAAAGCGATGGACAGGATTTTTGATCGATATCGTTATAAGGTGAACGATGATGATCGGTTTGCTATTTATGTGAATGCTATCACCAACCTAATGGACCCTTATACAGAGTTCTTTCCGCCTGCAGACAAACGCTATTTCGATGAACAGCTTAGTGGGCAGTTCTTTGGTATAGGTGCATCACTCCAGTACGATGAAGGCAATATCAAGATCAATAGCCTGCTAACGGGCAGCCCTGCTTACAAGTCAGGGGAAATAGAAGTGGGAGATGTGATTATGAAAGTGGCGCAGGGCAACGGTACTCCTGTAGAACTGACGGGTTATTCTGTGGAAGATGCTGTAAAGCTTATCCGCGGAAAAAAGGGCACAGAGGTGCGGTTGACGTTGAAGAAAAAAGATGCTACGTTAAAGACGATTTCTTTAGTCAGGGACAAAATAGTGCAGGATGAAACTTTTGCCCGCAGTGCTGTGATAGAAACGGGCACCTCCAAAATAGGCTACATTTTCCTTCCTGAATTCTATGCAAATTTCGATGATCCATCCGGTAACAGAAGTGCGATAGACGTGGCGAAAGAAGTTATCAAATTGAAGCAAGCAAAGGTTGACGGTATTGTGATCGATTTGCGGAATAACGGCGGCGGCTCTTTATATGATGTGGTGCAGATGGCTGGTCTGTTCATTGACGATGGCCCTATTGTGCAGGTAAAAGACCGGGAAGGCAGGCCAACAGTGATGCGGGATAAAGATGGATCTGTTTTGTACGACGGTCCTTTAGCAGTAATGGTAAACGAATTCAGTGCTTCGGCTTCTGAGATATTTGCTGCCGCAATTCAGGATTACGGCCGCGGCGTGGTTATCGGTAGTACCAGCACTTTCGGGAAAGGAACTGTGCAACGCAGTATTGGGCTGGACCCAGATAATTTTTTATCTCAAAGTTCAGATTTCGGCTCGCTAAAGTTGACGCTTCAGAAGTTTTACAGGATCAACGGCGGCTCTACTCAACTGAAGGGCGTTGTGCCAGATATAGTGCTGCCCGATAAATATGAATACCTCAAATTCCGCGAAAAGGATAATGAACATGCACTGCCATGGGACGAAATAAGCAAGGCATCGTACAGAAAGTGGGATGGTGGGTTTGATTTGCAGACTATAAAAAATCTGAGTAATACCCGCATCATGAGCAATCAGGTGTTCCAGGGTATAAAGCAAAATACTGAGATTCTGTCTCAACAAAATGACAAGCAATACTCGCTTCAAATCGATCAGTTCAAAAAAGAACAACAAATTGCAAAAGCTGCAGTAAAACAACTTGATAGTCTGGAGAAATTGAAAGACTCGCTCAACATGTCTTTTCTACCACAGGACTGGCAGCGTATTAGTTCCGACAACGACAAGGCGGAACGATACAATCAATGGCTAAAGAATTTGAAGACTGACATATACCTCGACCAAACAATAAAGGTAGTTGCCGATATACAGAATCAGCGAAATTTGGCCAAGGGCCAGCTGCGAAAGGAGACACCAGCAAAGTCTTTTTAAAGAATTCAGTAAGGAGCCGGTTTAGACCGGCTTTTTTTTGCCGTAGACCTCAGCCGATCTTAAATTCGTAAACTTTAAACCAAAACTACTTCCATGTTCTTAGGTCATTATGCCATTGGCCTCGCTGCTAAAAAAGCAGACCGAAAGCCTTCTCTTGCCACCTATTTTGTTGCAGTACTATTGCTTGATTTACTCTGGCCTTTTTTTTTGATAATGGGAATTGAGAAGGTAGAAGTAGATCCGGGAAATACAGAATTCACGCCGCTAAATTTTGTCTCGTATCCATATTCTCACAGCTTGTTGGCTGTTTTGATTTGGTCCGTTTTAGCAGCTGTCGTTTACTACGTCTTGAAGAAGAGCACACGCAGTGCTTTGTTAATTGGTGCGCTTGTG
>DASQNW010000266.1:0-8244 GCA_035644775.1 Chitinophagaceae bacterium
CGAACAACTTTATGCTTTAGGGGGAAGACAAATTGAAAGGCTGCTTCCAATCTTCTATTCATGTGTGAATTTTTTCTATTTTTGTGAGGCATAAAGGTATCCATTTTCACATTATCCACATGTTTTACACAGGTTTCTTCACTTTTAGTTAACAGTTATGATTACACCAGAAACACTATTGGAAATCAGGAGTTTATACGGACTCAGCCAAAGCGATTTTGCTAGAAAACTCAGAATAAGCAGAGAGCTATTGAACAAGATGGAAAAAGGAAGATTTCCAGTTTCAAAGAGGACTGCGGAACGGATCAAAACCTTCGGAGAGCAGCATTCGAAAAGCGATTTTTCACAAGAAGTGAATTTTTTAGGGAAAGCTTCACAGGCAGGTGACCGACCCTTTGGAACTTATCACGAGCAACGGCTAGTTACCAAGAACGCTCCAACACATTTATCTGTTCCACTGGTTGCGATAAAAGCACAGGCGGGTTATATAAAAGCATTTGAACAGGTGGACTACATCGACACTTTAGACCAATACTCTTTGCCACCTGGCGTGAACCCGGCCGGTGCTGTTTGGCGGTACTTCGAAATTGATGGCGACAGCATGGAACCAACATTGCACGCTGGTGATCTCGTGCTCGCCACCATGGTTCCCGCAGAAGACTGGAATGACATCCGGAACTTGTCTGTTTACATTATCCATACTGCCGACCAATTATTAATAAAAAGGGTTTACAGGAAAAGTGCTGAAGAATGGGTACTGGTGTCTGACAATGATACATATTCACAAGTAACCCTTAGGGTGGAACATGTAAAGGAAATATGGATTTTCCGTAGACATATACGAGCTGTATTACCAGCACCAAAAGAGTTCCCAATAAGTTGTTGAAGGCTAACCCTTGATTGAGCAACTGCCATCCGCCTATAGACACCTTTGTTCTGACCACCCTTCTCACACAGCTAAATACGTAGATAGCTTTGCAGCTTCTGCTGCAAGCTCATAATTCCATAATTTTACCGCCAATCACGAAATCGCTTATGCCTGCCAACGCAAATCGACAGTTTTTAGATTTTGAAAAGCCGATCAAGGATCTGATAGACGAAATAGAAAGATTGAAACATACTGCAGCTCAGAAAAAAATTGACTATTCTGGCACCATCTCACAGCTTGAGGAAAAAATCCTTGAAAAGCGTAAGGAGGTAACCCAAAATCTTAGCAGCTGGCAAAGAGTGCAACTGAGCCGCCATCCGGACCGGCCCTATACCTTGAAATACATTGACAAGATTTCAACAAACTTCGTCGAGATGCATGGCGATAGAAACGTGCGTGATGATAAAGCTATGGTAGGAGGCTTCTGCCAACTGGATGGCGAGACTGTAATGATAATCGGGCAGCAGAAGGGGATCAATACCAAAATGCGCCAGTTGCGAAACTTTGGTATGGCCAATCCTGAAGGTTATAGAAAAGCGTTGCGGCTAATGAAGCTTGCAGAAAAGTTCGAAAAGCCAATTATTACACTGATTGACACACCAGGAGCTTACCCTGGACTGGAAGCAGAAGAACGGGGGCAGGGAGAGGCCATAGCCCGCAATATTTATGAAATGATCCGCCTAAAGGTTCCGGTAATCTGCGTTATTATAGGAGAAGGTGCTTCTGGCGGTGCTTTGGGCATTGGGGTAGGTGACAGGGTATACATGATGGAAAACACATGGTACACCGTCATTTCACCCGAAAGCTGTAGTTCCATCTTGTGGAGAAGCTGGGAGAAGAAAGAGTTAGCAGCGGAGCAATTGAAATTAACTGCCGAGCACATGTTGCAGTTCAACCTTATTGATGGTATTATCCCGGAACCGGATGGGGGAGCACATTGGGATTACGATGGAGCTGCACAGTTGGTGAAGCAGCACATACTTCCAGTATTGCATGACTTGAAAAAGCTCACCGCTCAAGAACGAATCAACCAGCGGATAGATAAGTTCAGCAAGATGGGTTTTTGGGAAGAGCTCCCACCACAGAACTCCGAACTAAATCACCAACAATCCTAATGGATTGCCAGCAATGATGAGGGCTGGCAATTAAAATCTTTAATAGCAGCATGTCGTTAAGAGATCAGCTAAGGGGAACCGGTGTAGCGTTAGTTACTCCTTTCAAACAAGACCAATCGATAGACTATAACGCATTGGAGGTGCTTATCAACAAGCTTATTGAAGATGGTGTTCAATATGTTGTGTCATTAGGTAGCACCGGCGAAACACCCGTGCTAACGAAGGAAGAAAAGGTTGAAGTTTTTAGTGTTACTTGCAGCATTGCAGCCGGACGTGTGCCTGTTGTTGTGGGATTAGCAGGTAATAACACTGCTGCAGTTGTGAAGGAGTTGGAAAGCTTTGATCTCGAAAAGGCAACAGCAATACTTTCTGTAAGTCCTTACTATAACAAGCCTACCCAGGAAGGAATTTTTCAGCATTACAAGTCCATGGCTCTAGCCAGTCCAAAACCTATTATTATCTATAATGTGCCAAGCCGCACCGGCAGCAATATTTCTGCAGCAACAACGCTTCGCCTGGCGAACGAATTTGACAAGATAGCTGGTACCAAAGAAGCAAGCGCAAACATGATCCAATGCATGCACATCCTGCGCGACCGGCCTGCTGACTTCTTTGTCACTAGCGGTGATGATCATGTAACACTTCCACTAATTGCTTGCGGCATGGATGGAGTAATTAGTGTGGCTGCAAATTGTTTCGCAAAAGATTTTTCGACCATGGTGTCAGCAGCGTTGAACAATGACTACGAGCAGGCAAGGCTACTTCAAAATAAGCTGTTGAAAGGTTTTGATCTGCTTTTTGCAGAGAACAACCCCACCGGCGTAAAGGCATTTTTATCGGAACAAGGCCTCATACAAAACATATTACGGCTGCCACTAACACCTGCAAGCGAACAATTGATTAGCGAGATACGCGAATACCTGTCATCATCAATTGGATAACCATGCGCCAGCGGCTTTCTATCATCATCATTGTAATGCTGTGTGGCAACTGTGTATTTGCTCAAAAACGATCCCCCATGTTGAGTAAGAACGTTTGTATTCTCGATACTGCTTTTTACATGCCGCAGCTGAATAGGAACCGGAGAATATGGATTTACTTGCCGGAAACTTATTGTTCATCAAGAAAGCGCTACCCGGTGCTGTACATGCAAGACGGTCAAAACCTATTTGATGAAAGCACCGCATTTGCCGGAGAATGGGGAGTTGACGAAAGCTTAGACACTTTGGCTCCATCGGTTGGTGAAGCCATAGTGGTAGCAATCGACAATGGGGGTGAAAAGCGCATCAATGAATATGTTCCCTATGATACTCCGGAGCACGGCCGCGGAGAAGGTATTAGGTATCTCGACTTCATCGTGCAAACTCTGAAGCCGTTTGTCGACAAGCACTATCGCACAAAACGCAGTGCAAAGTTTACATCAATTGCAGGCAGTTCTTTAGGTGGTCTAATATCTTTTTACGCCATGCTGCACTACCCATCGAGGTTTGGCGCCGCCGGTGTATTTTCTCCTGCATTTTGGATTGCTCCGGCACTTAAAACCGAGTTGCTCCAGAAAGGTAAACGTGTAAAGGGCCGACTTTACTTCTATGCCGGAAAACAGGAAAGTGCAGAGATGCTGCCCGACATGCTTGCTGTATTTGAAACATTGAATAAATATTCAAAAGCAAAGATGACGACAGTTATAAGAACTGAGGGAAAGCATGATGAGGCCAGCTGGCGGAAAGAGTTCCCGCTCTTTTTTACATGGCTGCTTAGCCCAGCCAGCAAATGAAACATTCCTTAGCATTAGCTCTTAAGTGATCTCGTAAGTCTCGCCCTCAATTGCTAATTCGGTATTAGGGAAAATTTCTCTTGCTTCTTCAGCAAATGGTTCCAGTGTGCTGTATTTGGAACTGAAATGTCCGATAAAGAGTTTCTTTACCAACGCTTTTTGGGCAATCAATGCGGCTTGTTTGGTGGTAGAATGGAAACGCTCAAACGCCTGTTCTCTCAGGTTGTCGAGGTAAGTTGTCTCGTGGTAGATCGCATCGAATCCGTAGATGTGCTGCAGAATTGACTCGTCGTATTTTGTATCAGCACAGAAAGCGTATCGCTTGCCCTTTTCAGGTGCCGCTGTTACTTCCTCGTTCTTTACAAAAACTCCTTTTTCGTTGATGTAATCCAACCCACCTTGCAGACTACTGTAAAAACTTACAGGGATATCAAACATGCGCACTTTGTCGATGAGCAGCTTGCGCTTCAACATCTTTTCCTCAAATGTAAAACCAAAGCAGGTGATGCGATGAGTAGTTCGAAAGCAGCTAATGCGAATCTTATCATTTTCCACCAACACGCAATCTTTAGTAAGAGTGTGAAAATGCAAAGGGTAGGGAAGGGTAGTATCTGCTACTTTCAACTGCATTTCGATGATCTGTTGCAAAGGCTCGGGACCGTAAACATGCAACTCCTGCTTGTGTGATAACAATCCAAACGTATTGATCAGGCCGACCAAGCCAAAGTAATGGTCGCCATGCAGATGAGAGATGAATACATGGGAGATTTTGCTGCGCCGCACTTTGTACTTAATCATTTGAATCTGGGTTCCTTCTCCACAATCCACCAGGTAGTTAGCGCCGTCAAGTGAAACCACCTGGCTGGTAGGATGACGATTAAAAGCCGGTACTGCAGAATTATTGCCTAGTATGGTTACAGACAGCATCCGATAAAATTAGGAATTGAATTCATTCAATATCTGCTCAATCTGGTGCAGATAGCTTCTGCCAAATAAAATTAAATGTATTAGCAGCGGGTACAAATTAGCTACCGACCATTGTTCTCTATAATTCGGAGGAAAAGGATAATGGTAATTGTAGCTTTCGTAAAATACTTTGTCAAAGCCGCCAAAAAGCGTAGTCATCCCGAGGTCTATAGACCTGTGGCCGAAGTAAACAGCAGGATCAACAAGAACGGGAAATTGCTTTTCATCACACATGTAGTTGCCGCTCCAAAGATCACCATGCACTAACGATGGTTTTTCTTCATTGAAAATCACAGGCAGTTTGGAGTAAAGTTTTTCAAATGACAGCCGGTTTTCTGACGATAGCAGGTGTGCATTGCTGCACTGCGTTACTAATGGTTGCAGCCGGTGTTCTATGAAGAACTCACACCATGAGTGCTTCCAGGTATTCTGTTGCGGCACGCTGCCCATATAATTGTCCTCGATCCAACCAAACTGATCGTGATGCACGTGGTGCATGGCAGCGAGTTGCTCACCAAACAGTTTCCAAAAGCTCTCGTTTTTTCCTGCGCTTTCAATCCACTCCATGATCAACACCTGTTTATCCATTGCAGTGAAACAGTCAATGATCACTGGCGTTTTAATAACTCTCTTGCTGGTGATAAACTCTAATCCTTTTTTTTCTTTGCTAAATAAGTGGGGAAATTTTGTAGCAGAATTGACTTTGCAAAAACAATAACGATCATTTCGAATGTTTATCCTATAGCAATCATTTATGCTGCCTCCGCCAACTTCGTTAAAGCTTACCGTGTGGTGTTGCTCACCTATGCACGATGCAATCTGTAGCTTAAGTTCTAAAGTCATCATGCCTTATCATCTCAGGCTGGCCACTCGTCTTCATTGCTGTTGAGTAGCTCTCTTTCTATTTCTTCCATTTGAACAATGTCGGCGGCTTCGCTTTCCGTGGGCGTATTATTCATTAGCTCCAGCAGATCAAGCTTATCGAGGAATTCTTCTGCAGTTTTAGTTAGTTCGCAAACAACTAGTGAAGCGTTTTGATCGTAAAATTTTTGCTGTAGCTTTACCAGGCAGTCAGCGGCACGTTCATCGAAGGATTGTACTTCCTTTAACTTCAAGACCACGTTCCGATTCGTAGATTGCAAGAACTGTTCTAGCTGATTGCTTAGCTCCGCTGCCATATTTGCAGACAAATGTGAAGTTTCCACGGTAATGACATGGAAAACCTCTTTGGTATCAGTTTTGACTTTCATTAATATAGTATAGCAGGAGTATAAACAAGCCTCTAGAACCTCGCTCAAAAATATTTGTTATTATTGTATCAAAGCAACTATAGGAGTATAAAATGGATAATAATTTTTCCTCACAAGTAAAGGAAATCATTTCATTTAGCAGGGAAGAAGCGTTGCGGCTTGGGAATGATTTCATAGGTACAGAGCATTTGCTTCTGGGCTTAATCCGTGAGGGTGACAATACTGCGGTTCGCATCTTAAAGAGCTTCAATGTTGACCTCTATGAATTGAGAAAGGAAGTTGAATTAGCTGTAAAAGATAAGACCGGCAAAAACATAGCAAACATAAACAGCTTGCCTTTAACGAAGCAGGCAGAGAAAGTAATAAGGGTTACGGTCCTCGAAGCAAAGGCTTTAAAAAGCCCGACGGTTGAGACAGAACACCTGATGCTTTCCATCTTAAAAAACAAAGAAAACATTGCTACTCAAATTCTAAATCAATTTGATGTGGATTACGATCTATTCAGACAGGAATTGGGTATGGTAAAATCAAACGATACCCGTGCCGAATACCAGGAAGAAGGTGACGATGATTTTGATGATGAAAAGAAGTATTCGCAACAAAAATCCAAACAGGCAGGCGCTACTAAGAGTAAAACTCCTGTTTTAGACAATTTTGGCCGTGACATCACGAAGCTTGCAGAAAGCGGTACGTTGGATCCTATTGTTGGTCGTGAAAAAGAGATTGAGCGTGTATCGCAGATTCTTTCCCGCCGTAAAAAGAACAATCCCATCTTAATTGGCGAGCCAGGTGTGGGTAAAACAGCTATCGTGGAAGGATTGGCACTTCGCATAGTACAGAGAAAAGTTTCAAGAGTGTTGTTCGATAAGAGAGTGATTTCGCTTGATCTTGCTGCGCTTGTAGCGGGCACAAAATACCGCGGGCAGTTTGAAGAGCGTATGAAGGCGATCATGAATGAACTTGAAAAGAACCGCGACGTGATTCTGTTCATCGACGAAATTCACACCATCGTAGGTGCAGGTGGCGCTTCCGGTTCGCTGGATGCCTCTAACATATTCAAGCCTGCATTAGCTCGCGGAGAGCTTCAGTGCATCGGTGCATCAACGTTGGACGAATACCGGATGTATATTGAAAAAGATGGTGCTTTAGACCGTCGTTTTCAAAAAGTGATGGTAGATCCACCAAGTGTAGACGACACCATTCAAATCCTGGAAAATATAAAGTCGAAGTACGAAGATTACCACAACGTGAACTATGACGACGAGGCAATCGATGCTTGTGTTAAACTTAGCGATAGATATATTACAGACCGCCTGTTGCCAGACAAAGCCATTGATGTAATGGATGAAGTGGGTGCAAGAGTGCACTTGAAGAACATTAATGTACCGCAGAACATTTTAGATCTTGAAAAAAAGATTGAAGACATCAAGGTTGAGAAGAACAGGGTAGTTAAGAGCCAGAAGTTTGAAGAAGCAGCTGCTCTTCGCGACACTGAAAAGCGCCTTGGTGAAGAATTGGAGAAAGCGAAGTCTCAGTGGGAGGAAGAGAGCAAGCATAAGCGCTACCCAATAGGAGAAGAGGAGATAGCGGAAGTCATTAGCATGATGACGGGTATACCGGTGCGCAGAATGGTGGAAGCGGAGACTGAGAAGTTGCGCAAGATGACGGATGAAATGAAAGGTATGGTGGTGGGCCAGAACGAGGCGATCAGCAAAGTGGTAAAAGCTATTCAGCGTAATCGGGTCGGGTTGAAAGATCCAAAAAAACCGATCGGCACATTTATATTCCTTGGCCCAACCGGGGTAGGTAAAACAGAACTCGCCCGGGCACTTGCTCGGCACATGTTTGACTCCGAAGATGCACTCATTCGCATCGACATGAGTGAGTACATGGAGAAGTTTACGGTGAGCCGCTTGATCGGTGCGCCTCCAGGGTATGTTGGATACGAAGAAGGTGGGCAGCTTACTGAGCGGGTTAGAAGGAAGCCATACAGTGTTATTCTTTTAGATGAAATAGAGAAAGCGCATCCGGATATCTATAATATACTGTTGCAGGTGTTGGACGATGGTCAGCTGACAGACGGTCTTGGAAGAAAGGTGGATTTCAAGAACACACTAATCATTATGACCTCAAACATTGGTGTGCGTCAGTTGAAAGATTTTGGTGAAGGAGTAGGCTTTGCTACAGCGGCTCGCGTTCAGAATGCCGATG